>JANYHJ010000005.1 GCA_025359135.1 Gemmatimonadota bacterium
GCATCGCGCGCCCACGCCGTGCCGCCCTTGCTCATCACGTACGGCGCGCGCGTCATGCTCTCGACGCCGCCCGCCACGTAGAGGTCGCCCTCGTTGTTGCGGATGCCGCGCGCCGCACTCACGGTAGCTGAGAGCCCCGACGCACAGAGCCTGTTGACCGTCTCGCCCGGCACCGTGACCGGAAGGCCCGCGAGCAGCAGCGACATGCGCGCCACGTTGCGGTTGTCCTCACCCGCCTGGTTGGCGCAGCCGAGGATGACATCGGTGATTGCCGCTGCATCGACCTTGGGATTGCGCGCCATGAGCGCGCGGATCGCATGCGCGGCCAGATCATCGGCGCGCACCGCGCTCAAGCTTCCACCCATCGAACCGATCGGCGTACGCACGCCGCCGGCAATGAACGCTTCACTCACGTCAGGTTCCCTCGGGCAGGTGCGGGGTGCGCGTCTTGTAGACGGTCCCCTTGAAGATGGCCACCAGCGTGCCGGCCTGCGTCTTCACGTCGACGCGGTAGAACGCGAGCCGGTCCGTGCCCGACTCCTCGCGCGCAGTGGCCGTGAGCACGTCGCCCTCGCGGGCCGGCGCGGGATAGCTGATCTGGTTGTCGATGCTCATCGCGACGTTGCCCTGCGTGTTGCTGGCAAAGGCGAACGCACTATCGGCGAGCGCGAAGGTCACGCCGCCATGACAGACGCCGAAGCCGTTCAACATCTCGGGGCGCACGGTGAGCGTGCACGTCGCCTCGGCCGGCTTCACGTTCGACACGCTGACGCCGAGCCACTTGCTGAAGCCGTCGCGCGTCAGCATGTGCGCGACAATACGCTCGGCGTTCGCCTGCAACTCCGCGTCGGAGAGCGGCGGCCCCTTCGGTGGCTTGGTCATGCGACGACACGCGGGCCGGAGAGCGAGACGCGACCACCCTGAGCGGACGTCATGCGAGCGCGCTCGTGCCCGAGCGTGCCACCTGCCGCAGCTTCACGCTTGGCCGGTAGCGATCCTCCGCGTACTCCGCCTGCAGCGCCTCGATGCGCGCGAGCACCACCGACGCGCCGATCTCGTCGCACCAGGCCAGCAGTCCCTTGGGGTAGTTCACCCCCTGCTGCATGGCGAGCTCGATGTCCGCCGCCGACGCCACGCGCGCATAGCGCGCATCGAGCGCCTCGTTGATGAGCATCGCCACGATCCGGTCGCGCACCTGCGTGCCGACGGCAACATCGCGCGTCGGCTCAGGCTTCGTTTCTCCTTCGGCGTAGTTGTAGAAGCCGCGCCCGGCCTTGCGACCGAGCCAGCCCGCTTCCACCAGCCGCCGCTGCGTGAGCGAAGGACGGAAGCGCGGATCGTAGAAGAACGCCTCGAACACCGACTCGGTGACGGCGAAGTTGACGTCGAGTCCGATCAGGTCCATGAGTTCGAACGGGCCCATGCGGAAGCCGCCCAGTTCGCGCATTGCCCAGTCGATCGTTGGGGCGTCGGCGATACCTTCGTCAAAGATCCGCAACGCCTCTCCATAGAACGGGCGCGCGATGCGATTCACGATGAACCCCGGCGTGTCGGACGCGATCACGACCGTCTTGCCCCACTTGGACACCAGCTGCTGCACGTCGCCGATCATGCCGTGATCCGCGCCGAGCCACGGGATGACCTCGACCAGCGGCATCACCGGTGCGGGATTGAAGAAGTGGACGCCGCAGACGCGCGCGCGCTGGCTGCAGCCACCGGCAATCGCGGCCACCGAGAGCGACGACGTGTTGGTGGCGAGCACGGCATCGGCGCTCACGACCGACTCGAGTGCGCGGAACGCGGCCTGCTTGATCGGCAGCGATTCGACAATTGCCTCGATCACGAGTCCACACGGCGCGAACGCGCGCATGTCATCGCCCGAGGTGAACGTCATCCCTTCGAGGGCGCGCGTCGCGGCTGCCTGCGTGAGGCGTCCCTTCTCCACGTCGCGTGCGAACGCCTTGGCGAGCGTCTGCTTGGCCTTGCCCACGGCATCGGCGCGCGCGTCGCCGAGCACGACCTTGTGTCCGTGCGCTGCAGCCACCTGCGTGATGCCGGTGCCCATCGCGCCGGCACCCAGCACGCCGATGACGGTCTCGGGTGCGAGCATCATGCTACTTCCCGGTGAAGCGTGGAGGCCGCTTCTCGAGGAAGGCGTTGACCCCCTCGGCGAAGTCGGCCGTCTTGCCGGCGCCTGACTGGATGTCCGCCTCGAGCTCGAGCCCTTCGAGCAAACCGACCATGGCTGACGCGTCGAAGGCGCGCTTGGTGAGGCCCAGTCCGCGCGTCGGCATCGCGGCCAACCGTTCGGCGAGCGCACGCGCGGCGTCCATGAGCGTTTCCGGCGGCGCCACGTCCCAGATGAGGCCCATCGCCTTGGCGTCGGTAGCGCTCAGCTTGTCGGCGAGCATCGCAAGCCCGGCCGCGCGCTGCAGCCCGACGAGTCTCGGCAGCAGCCACGTGCCGCCCGCATCGGGAATCAATCCGATCTTGGCGAACGACTGGATGAAGCTCGCGGTAGTCGACGCGATGGTGAGGTCGCAGCAGAGCGCGATGTTGGCGCCCGCGCCGGCCGCGACACCGTTCACGGCGCAGACCACCGGCTTCTCGAGGTGGCGGATGGCGGTGATGATCGGCGTGTAGGTGGCGCGGATGATGCCGGCGAGGTCGGGGAACGGTTGTCCCTTGGGCGGCGTGGCCGCGGCCAGG
>JANYHJ010000008.1 GCA_025359135.1 Gemmatimonadota bacterium
CGAAGGCGCTGCGCCCGCTCCCCGAAAAATGGGATGGCTTCACCGACGTCGAGAAACGCTACCGCCAGCGCTACGTCGATCTGATCGCCAATCCGCATGTAAAAGACGTGTTTCGCGCGCGAAGCCTCATCGTGCGGGCGACGCGGGCGGTCCTCGACGACTCCGGATTTCTGGAGGTCGAGACGCCGACGATGCACACGCTCATCGGCGGCGCCGCGGCCAAGCCGTTCGAGACGCACCACAACGCGCTCGACCTGCCGCTCTTCCTGCGCATCGCGGACGAGCTCTATCTCAAGCGCCTGATCGTCGGCGGGCTGGATCGGGTGTACGAAATCGGGCACGACTTCCGGAACGAGGGGATCGACCGCACGCACAATCCCGAGTTCACGATGCTCGAGTTCTACGAGGCGTACGCGGACTACGAGGTGATGATGGGCCGCGTCCAGGCCATCATGCGCGCGGCGTGGTCGGCGGTGGATGCGGAGCTTGATCCCGCGCGCTGGCCCGAGGCGGAGCGTCGCGCGGCGCCAACGGAGCGCTTCATCCCCGAGTTGGAGGCCGCATTCTCCCGCGTCTCGTGGGTGGGCGCATTGTCGGCCGGGATGGGGGTGCGGAGCGTGATGGCGCTCTCGCACGACGACCTGCGCAACGCGGCCGAGCGGATCGGCGTGCCGAAGGCGGGCACGCTGTCGCGACCGAAGTTGCTCGATGAACTGTTCCAGCATCACGTGGAACGTCACATCGACGCGCCGACGTTCGTGGTGGACTATCCGAAGGAGCTGTCGCCGTTCGCGAAGCCGCATCGCAGCGAGCCCGGCGTGACGGAGCGATTCGAGCTGTTCGCCAAGGGCAAGGAGATGGCGAACGCGTTCAGCGAGTTGAACGACCCGATCGACCAGCGGCAGCGTTTCGAGGCCATGACGGCGCAAAAGGAAGCGGGTGACGACGAGGCGAGCAGCCTCGACGAGGACTACCTGCGCGCCATGGAGTACGGGATGCCGCCGACGGGCGGCGTGGGGATCGGCATCGACCGGCTCTTCATGTACCTCACGGGCACGTCGCACATCCGCGACGCGATCCTGTTTCCGACGATGCGTCCCGAGTAGGCCGTGACCGCGACGCGTCTCGAGATGCAGATCGCGTGGCGTTACCTGCGCAGCCGGCGCGGGTCGCGCCTGTTGTCGTTCATCTCCGTGATCGCGATCGGCGGCGTGGTGGTGGGGGTCAGTGCGCTGATCATCATCATGGGCGTCATGAACGGGCTGCAGACGGACCTGCGCGAGAAGATTCTCGTGGGATCACCGGACGTGCGCGTGCTGACGTACGGCGAAGACCTGAAGGTGAAGGATTGGCGGGAAACGCTCGTCAAGGTGAAGTCGGTTGCGGGCGTGGTCGCGGCCGCGCCGTTCGTGATCACCCAGGGCGGGATCACGGCAGGTCATGACTATGCCGAAGGGGCGTACGTGTACGGCATCGAGCCGACGCGCGAAGGCGCGGCAGAGGTCACGACGATCCGGCAGCACGCCTCGACCGGCGATTTCAAGTTCCGGTCGAAGGATGGCCGCGAGCGCGGCGTGGTGCTGGGGCGGTTGCTCGCGCTCCGGCTCAACGCCTTTCCGGGCGACACAGTGCGACTCGTGTCCTTCGCCGGGGCACGCATGAACGCGGTGACGGGCAACGTCGTCCCCGGCGTGTTTCCGGTGGAAGTGACGGGGATCTTCAGCACGGGCATGTACGAGTACGACAACGCCTACGTGTACATGTCGCTGACGACGGCGCAGGAGTTCGCCGGATTGGGCGACGCCGTGACGGGCATCGAAGTCAAGACGACGGACCGCTGGCACGCGAACGGCGTCGCGGACGCGCTCTCGACGACGCTCGGCTTCCCGTTCCGGACGGTGGACTGGCAGGAGCAGAACCGGTCGCTCTTCCAGGCGCTCAAGCTCGAGAAGCTCGGCATGGGGGTGATCCTGTTGCTGATCGTGCTCGTGGCGGCGGCGAACATCGTGAGCACGCTGACGATGGTGGTGGCCGACAAGACGCGCGAGATCGGAATCCTCAAGGCAATGGGACTCCCTGCGCGCTCGATCCGGCGCGTCTTCGTGTGGCAGGGGATCTTCATCGGGTTCGTGGGCACCGGGCTGGGCCTGGCCGGCGGGCTGCTCGGCTCCCTCGCGCTCGGACGCTGGAAGCTCATCGAGCTCGACCCGAGCGTGTACTTCATCGATCACCTGCCCGTGTCGACCCAGGTGGGCGACGTGGTGTGGATCGTGATCGCGAGCGTCGCGATTGCCGCGCTGGCCACGGTCTATCCGTCGGCGCAGGCCGCGCGACTCCAACCCGTGGAGGCGATCCGCCACGAATGAGTGACGCGACGGCGGTGCTCGAAGGAGCCGACCTGGTGAAGACGTACGTCGGTGGCGACGGGAGCATCGTGCACGTGCTCGACGGTGTGTCGCTGTCGGTGGCGCGCGGGGAGATCGTGGCGATCGTCGGCGCCAGCGGCGCGGGGAAGAGCACGCTGCTGCACGTGCTCGGCGCGCTCGATGTCCCGAACGCGGGCACGGTACGCATCGGCGGGCGGACACTGGCGGGGCTCGATGACCTCGCGCTTGCCGAGCTTCGCAATCGCTCGGTGGGCTTCGTGTTCCAGTTCCACCACCTGCTGCGGGAGTTCAGCGCCCTCGAGAACGTCATGATGCCGTTGTTGATCGGGGGCGAGGACGAAGGCGCGGCGCGCCGGCGAGCGGCGGAGCTGCTCGAACGCGTCGGGCTGGCGTCGCGGGCGCACCACCGGCCCGGCGAACTCTCGGGTGGCGAGCAGCAGCGGACGGCCGTCGCGCGCGCACTGGCGGTGGAGCCTGCGGTCTTCCTCGCGGACGAGCCCTCGGGTAATCTGGATCATGCGACTGCGGAGGTGCTCCATGACCTCCTCGTGACGCTCGCCCGCGACCTGGAGATCGGCATGGTGGTGGTGACGCACAATCGCTCGCTGGCCGGCCGCGCCGACCGGGTGCTGCTGCTCGAGAACGGGCGGCTCTCGCACGTGCCGGTGCGCGAGGAGGTCAGCTGATGCTCTGCGACCAGTGCAAGGAGCGGGACGCGGTCGTGCACCTGACGCAGATCGTCGAGAGCGCGGTGACGCAGCTGCACCTGTGCGAGAAGTGCGCCGCGGAACGCGGCGTCGAGACGACGATCGCGACGCCCAAGCATCCGCTCGGCGATTTCCTCAAGGCGGTGCAGCAGCAGGCGATGGTGCCGGCGGCCGAATCGACGCGCTGCGCCGCGTGCGGCATGACGCTCAAGGACTTCCGCGCGACGGGCCGACTCGGTTGCTCGCGCTGTTACTCCGCGTTCGAGGTGAGCCTGCGCGAGCTGTTGCGCCGCGTGCATGGCAGTGCGCAGCACGCGGGGCGCTCGTACAGCGGACCGCAGCCGGCGCCATGGCAGCGCGCCAACTCGGTGCGCGAGCTCAATGATCGCCTGAAGCGGGCGATCGAGCAGGAGATGTTCGAGGAGGCGGCCACGCTGCGCGACCAGCTGCGGGGGATGGCGTGACGCTGGACCTCTCGCTGCTGCCCGATGGCGGCGTGGGTTGGCTCGACGGTTCTGGCGAGTCGCCCGACATCGTGCTCTCGACGCGCGTGCGACTGGCGCGGAACGTGGAGGGGTTCGCGTTCACGACGCGCGCCCGTGACGGCGAACGCTTGCGCGTGCTGGCGCAGGTGCGCGAGGCGGCCGCGCTGACGCCGGCGCTGCGCGAGGCGGTGACCGTGCGCGTGGACGAGCTTGGGGAGACCGACCGGCTGCTGCTGCACGAACGTCACCTGGTGAGCAAGGAGCTGGCGGGACTCGACGCGCAGCACCCGCTGCGCTCGGGGGCGGCCGTGCTCGTGGGGCGCGACATCAGCGTGATGGTGAACGAAGAGGACCACTTGCGGCTGCAGGCGCTGGTGGCCGGGTTCGCCCCCGAGCGTGCCTGGGACGCGGCGCTGGCGCTCGACCGGGAGCTGGGCACTAAGGTGCCGTTCTCGTTCGACACCGAGTTCGGGTTCCTGACCGCCTGTCCGACCAACACGGGAACCGGAATGCGCGCGTCGGTGCTCATCCATCTGCCGGGGTTGGTCCTCACCAAGGAGATTTCGAAGGTGCTGGCGGGGCTGCAGCAGATGGGACTGACCTACCGCGGTCTCTACGGCGAAGGGAGTGACGTGGTGGGGAATTTCTTCCAGATCTCGAACCAGACGACGCTGGGGCGGAGCGAGGAGGAGTTGCTCGACCACCTGACCCGCGTGGTGCGCCACGTGGTGGAGCGTGAGGCGGAGGCGCGGCGGGTCTTGTTGCGCGACGCGGGCTATATTATCGAGGACAAGGTGTGGCGCGCGTTTGCCACGCTGCGTCACGCTCGAATGCTGTCGTTCGATGAAGCGATGAACCTGCTATCCGGTGTGCGGCTCGCGGTCGGGCTGAAACTGATCACCGGCCTCAGTGTATACACGCTCAACAAGCTCCTGATCTTCAGCCAGCCGGCGCACCTCGAGCGACTCGAGGGCCGGTCGTTGTCCGAAAGTGATGGACTCCAGGCGCGGGCGCGCTACTTGCGACAGGTGTTGGCCGCCGAGGCGCCGCAGGCCGGGTAGGCGCAGGGCTCACCGATCGAGGGCCAAGCATGAACGGATACAACTTCACCGAACGGGTCCGGAAGGTTCTCGCCATGGCGCGCGAGGAGGCGGCCCGACTCCACCACGAGTACGTGGGCACGGAGCACATCCTGCTCGGCCTCATCCGCGAAGGCGAGGGCGTGGCCGCGGCCGTCCTGCAGAACCTCAACGTCGACCTCGACGAGATCACGCAGAAGATCGAGGAGACGGTCAAGAAGGGGAAAGCAGCCCAGACGACCGGCCCTGACCTGCCGTACACGTCTCGTGCGAAGAAGGTGCTCGAGCTCGCGATGGCGGAGGCCCGCGAGCTGACCCACAGCTACGTGGGCACGGAGCACCTCCTGCTGGGACTCCTGCGCGAGGAGAAGGGGATTGCCGCGCAGGTCCTCACCGACGCGCAGGTGACGCTCGAACAGGCGCGCACGGAGACGCTGCGCCTGCTTGGCAACGACGTGCCGCAGGGGCAGCAGGGCAAGGAGCCAGCGGCGACGCCGCCGCAGCCAACGGCACCGGCCAAGGGCGAGAAGAAGTCGAAGACGCCGGCGCTCGACCACTTCTGCCGCGACCTCACGCAGCTGGCGGGCGAGGGATCACTCGATCCCACCATCGGGCGCGCGAAGGAGATCGAGCGCGTGATGGAGGTGCTGTCGCGCCGCAAGAAGAACAACCCGGTGCTGATCGGCGAACCCGGCGTCGGCAAGACGGCGATCGTCGAGGGACTGGCGCAGCTGATCTCCAACGGCGAGTGCCCGGAGTCGCTGCGCGACCACCGCGTGCTCTCGCTCGACATGGCGGCCGTGATCGCGGGCACCAAGTACCGCGGCCAGTTCGAGGAGCGGCTCAAGGCCGTGATGAACGAGATCGCGCAGAACCGGAACATCGTGCTCTTCATCGACGAGCTGCATACGCTCGTGGGGGCGGGCGCGGCCGAGGGCGCGATCGACGCGAGCAACATGCTCAAGCCCGCGCTCGCGCGCGGCGAGCTGCAGTGCGTGGGCGCCTCGACCCTCAACGAGTACCGCAAGTACATCGAGAAGGACGGCGCGCTCGAGCGCCGTTTCCAGACGGTCGTGGTGGACCCGCCGTCGGTCGACGAGACGGTCGAGATCCTGAAGGGTTTGCGCAAGAAGTACGAGGATCATCACAAGGTGACGATCCCCGATGCGACACTGCTGTCGGCGGCCAAGCTGTCCGAGCGCTACATCACCGACCGCTTCCTGCCGGACAAGGCGATCGACGTGATCGACGAGGCTGGCGCACGCGCGCGCATGGCAGCGCAGGTGCCGCCACCGGAAGTGGCCGCGCTCAAGGAGAACCTGGAGAAGGTCAACGGCGAGAAGGAAGCGGCGGTGCGCGACCAGAACTTCGAACGCGCCGCGGCGTTGCGCGACTCGGAGCGCGAGCTGCAGGCCGAGATCCGTCGCAAGCAGGAAGAGTGGGAGAAGAAGCGGCAGTCGCACCGCCCGGTGCTCGGCGAGGACGAGATCTCGTTCATCGTGAGCCGCTGGACGGGCATTCCGGTGCAGCGCCTGCAGGAGGCGGAGACGGCGCGGTTGCTGCGCATGGAGGAGGAGCTGCACGCGCAGGTGATCGGGCAGGACGACGCGATCAAGGCGCTCGCGCGCTCGATCCGGCGTTCGCGCGCGGGGCTCAAGGACCCGGCGCGTCCGATCGGTTCATTCGTGTTCTGTGGACCGACCGGCGTGGGCAAGACGGAAGTGGCGCGGCAGTTGGCCAAGTTCCTGTTCGCGGACTCGGCGGCGCTCGTGCGCGTAGACATGAGCGAGTACATGGAGAAGTTCTCGATCTCCCGCCTGATCGGCGCCCCCCCGGGGTACGTCGGCTACGAGGACTCCGGGACGCTCACGAAGGCCGTGCGACGGAAGCCGTACTCGGTGATCCTGCTGGATGAAATCGAGAAGGCGCATCCCGACGTGTTCAACATCCTGCTGCAGGTGCTGGATGAGGGTCACCTGACGGACAACTACGGCCGGGTGATCGACTTCAAGAACACGGTGGTGATCATGACGTCGAACGTGGGCGCCAAGGACATCATGAAGGGGAAGGCGCTCGGCTTCACGTCGTCGGACTCGGCGGCCGCGTCGTTCGAGCGGATTTCGGAGAAGGTGAAGGAGGAGCTGAATCACGTCTTCAACCCCGAGTTCCTCAACCGACTGGACGACGTGATCGTGTTCCATCCGCTCTCGAAGGCCCACATCGCGCAGATCGCGTCGGTGATGCTGATCGAAGTGCAGAAGCGCCTGGTGGACGAGGAGCTGACGCTCAAGCTGACCGACGGCGCGGTGGACTACCTGGTCAAGCGCGGGTATGACGAGAAGTTCGGCGCCCGACCGTTACGGCGCGCGATCCAGCGCGGGATCGAGGATCCGCTCTCCGAGAAGATCCTGCTCGGCGAGTTCAGCAAGGGGGACGAGATCGAGGTGGACGGGACCGCGGACACCGAGGTGCTGACGTTCAAGGTGCTCACGAAGGGGGCGCCAAAGGCCTGACCCTTTGGCCCTCCCCGGGGTATTGGGGCGGCTTCGTCGGTCCATGAGGGACCGGGCGAAGCCGCCCCCGTGTATATTGTGTGGATGTTTCGGGTAATCCTGACCAGACTGGCCGTCCTCGCGGGCGTGCTCCTCGCCCCTCTCGCCGCCCGGGCGCAGGATGCGCGGTGCGCCGTGCCGGACACCGTGATCGTGAGCGGCAGCAAGCGGATCACCGAAAGCACGATCCTGAGTGACCTCGGGTTCGAGCCCGGCGTGGCGCTGTCGGCGCGCGCGGTGCAGGTGGCTCTCAAGTCGCTGTACTCCTCCGGGCAGTTCGACCACATCGCCGTGTCCTGCCGCGTGAGCGAGGACGGGCTGAAGGCCGCGCTGACCGTGGTGGTGCGCGAGCGACCGATTCTCGGCGACATCGCGATCTCGGGCCCGCGTCGCGTCAGCGAAGGCACGATCAAGGACCAGGTCGAACTGTTGATCGGGCGCCCGGTGGACCCGTCGCTCGTGGCGCGCGCAGTGGCGCGCATGGACTCGGTCTACCAGGGCGAGGGGTATTTCCTCGCGCGCATCAAGGTCGACACGACGACGTCGACGAACGATCGCATCAAGATCACGTTCCGCGTGGACGAGGGACGCCGGCTCGCCATTTCGGGACTGCAGGTACGCGGCAACCGCGAGGTGAATGCGGCCGCGATCGCGGGTGAGCTCAAATCGAAGCCCGAAGGCTTCTGGTGGTGGGAGAAGGGAGAGTTCAACGACGAGAATTGGGCCGGCGACCTGGCCGACCGTCTCCCCAAGTTCTACGCGAATCGCGGCTTCATCGACATGCAGGTGCTGAAGGACACGGTGCGCATCGACCGGGAGCGCGGCAAGGCGTACCTCGAGATGAACATCGCCGAGGGGAAGCCGTACAAGGTCGGTCGGCTGTCGGTCGAGGGGAACGCGCGCTTCTCGACGCAGGACGTCATGAAGTTCTACCCGTTCACCGACGAGGCGCCGACGCTGCAGGACCGCGTGACGGCCATGCTGGGGACGCCCAAGCCACGCGGCCGCTTCGACAAGGACAAGTGGGAAGAGGCGTCGACGAAGCTGCGCACGGCCTACGGCAACGAGGGTTACATCTACGCCACGGTGCGCCCGATGCTGGAGCGCCGCATCGGCCCCGACTCGCAGCCGGTGGCGGACCTGCGCTGGGCGATCGACGAGCGCACGCCGGCGGTCATCAACCGCATCGAAATCCTCGGCAACGACTTCACGCAGGAGCCGTGCATCCGCGACCAACTCAACCTGGTCCCGGGCGACGTGTTCAACCAGGACCGGTTGATCCGCTCCTACCAGAACATCTCGAATCTCGGCTTCTTCGAGCAGCCGATGCCGTTTCCGGACACGCGCCAGGCCAACGACCAGGGCGACGTGGACGTGATCTTCCGCGTGAAGGAGAAGAAGACTGGCAACATCAACTTCGGTGCGAGCGTCGGCCAGGCGATCGGCGTCGGTGGCTTCATCGGCCTCGACCAGCCCAATCTGTTCGGCCAGTGCAAGCGCGGCTCGCTCAACTGGCAGTTCGGGTCGTACATCAACGACTTCAACCTCTCGTACACGGATCCGTCGATCAAGCTGTCGCGCGTGTCGGGCACGCTGACGGCCTACCGCTCGCAGAACCGCTACCAGATCGCCGATCTCGGATCGTTCACGCGCATCGGCAGCTCGCTGCAGCTGGGCTTCCCGGTACCGGGGTCGTACTACTCGCGGGTCTTCGTGTCGTACGGTGCGGAGGTGCAGAGCTTCGGCGCGGGTGGCCTGACCGGTACGCTGCAGGCGCAGTGCGACAACTGCTTCCGGTCGACGCTCGGCTTCACGCTGCAGCGGGACACGCGCGTGGACCAGCCGTTCCCGTCGGCGGGCGGCCTGCAAACGATCACGGCGCAGTTTTCGGGCGGCATCCTCGGCGGCACCGCGTCCTTCCAGCGGTACACGACGGAGCTCAAGGCCTACGCGCCGCTCTTCCAGGTGGGCGGCGAGAAGCCCGGCGACCAGCCGATCAAGTTCGTCTTCGGGTTGACGACCAAGGGCGGCGCGCTGTTCGGCGATCCGGGCGCGTTCTTCGTGTCGCAGAGCTTCGCGCTCGGCGGCGTGCAGTTCGGCGAGAATCTGCGCGGCTATCCGGAGTTCTCGATCACGCCGCAGGGTTTCATCGCGAACACCTCGACCTTCTCGGCCCAGCGCGCGTCCTTCGGGCAGGCGTTCCTGACGACGACGGTGGAGTTCGGCATCCGGTTCAACCAGCAGTTCTACTTCAACCTGTTCCACGACGCGGGCAATGTCTGGGCGAAGCCCGCCGACTTCGACCCGACGCGCCTCTTCCGCGGTGCCGGTGCGGGGCTCACGATCGTCTCTCCACTGGGGCCGCTCGGCCTCGACTACGCCTACGGGTTCGACCGCAAGGACCAGTTCGGTCGACCGGACCCGCAGTGGCAATTCCACTTCCGACTCGGCCAGCAGTTCTAGCCGCCTGCGCGACAATCCACATGGAGTTTTCCCCGATGCGTCGTATCCTGTGCGCGGCCGTAGCCGGCGCCCTGTTCCTCCTCCCAGCCGCCGCGCATGCGCAGGCCGCGGGCGTCAAGATCGGCTTCATCCGCTCGCAGGCGGTCGTCGAGACGGCCCCAGGCCGCACGGACGCGGAGGCAGCCTTCCGCGTCTACATCGAGGGGGTGCGCGGGACGCTCGGCAAGATGCGTGATTCGATCGAGAAGCTGGTGGCCGACTACCAGAAGGGCGAGGCCACGATGACGGCTCCCGTGAAGGCGCAGCGCCAGGCCGCGATCCGTACGAAGCAGGAAGAGGCGCAGGCCAAGCAGACGCAGTTCGAGGAGGCGGCGCGCCAGAAGCAGGTCGAGCTGATGCAGCCGATCACGGACCTGGTGAAGAAGGCCATCGACGACGTGCGCGCCGAGGAAGGGTACACGGTGCTGTTCGACGTGGAGACGCAGGCCAACCCGATCGTTTCGATCGACAAGAACCTCGACGTGACGGATCGCGTGATTGCCAAACTGCGCCTGATGCCGAAGCCGGTGGCCGGTGCTGCCGTGAAGCTGCCAGCAGACGCCGCGAAGCCTGCGATCGGCCCCGTGGCGGCCCCCGCTGGTGTGACCCGGCCGAAGCCGCCGGCGGAGTGACCGTGTCCAGCGCGGCTCCGGCCGCGACGGCTGGAACGCGAACGCTGACAGCCGCCGAGGTGGCCGCCCGAACGGGTGGCACCCTCGTGGGCGACGGAACGGCAATGGTGAGCGGGATCGCGACGCTGTCCGCGGCATCGTCGACGGATCTCTCGTTCTGCGGTGACATCCGCTACGGGTCGGCCCTCGCCGTGTCGAAGGCGAGCGTGCTGCTCGTGACGCCGGCCTTCAAGGACGTGCCGTGCGAAGCGGCGGCAAGGGTGATCGTGGACGATGCCTTCGTGTCGATGCTGCCACTGCTGGGCTACTTCCGGCCACCCGCGGTCCGCCCGGTCGGTGTGCATCCCACGGTGATCATCGGACATGGCGCGACCTTGGGCGCGGAGGTGGCGATCGGTCCGCATGTCGTGATCGGCGCGGGGGCGACCATTGGCGACCGGGCGTGGATCGAGGCCGGCTGCGTGATTGGCGACGCGGTGACGCTCGGCGAGGACGTCCGGTTGCACCCGCACGTGACGATCTATCCGCACACGGTGCTGCACGACCGGGTGGAGGTGCACGCGGGTTCGCAGTTGGGCTCCGATGGCTTCGGCTATCGCTTCGATGGCGCAGCGCACCGCAAGGTGCCGCACGTGGGGCGTGCGGTGATCGAGATGGACGTGGAGATCGGTGCGAACTGCACGATCGATCGCGGCACGCTCGACGACACGGTGATCGGCGCGGGCAGCAAGCTGGACAACATGGTCCACGTCGGCCACAACTGTCGTGTTGGTCGACTCTGCCTGTTGATGGCGCAGGTCGGGTTGGCGGGCTCGACGACGCTCGAGGACGGGGTGATCCTCGCGGGGCAGTCGGGTGCCGGCGGTCACGCGACGCTCGGCAAGGGCGCGCGGCTGGCTGCGAAGGCGGGCGCGGTGAGCGACGTGCCCGCGGGCGAAACCTGGTCGGGATTTCCGGCGCGCAATCATCGCGACATGCTGAGGCGCTACGCCGCGCTGGCGCGCTTGCCCGGCATCATCAAGGACCTCGAGCGGTTGGTCGCGGAGGGCGGGGCGTGAGCATGCCGCGCCGCACGATCGCGCGTCGCGCCGAGGTGTCCGGGATCGGCTTGCATCTGGGGCAGCACTGTCGGCTGGCGTTCGTACCGGCCGCCGTGGGCGCCGGGATCGGCTTCCTGCGAACGGACCGGACGGGCGCGGCGCGGCTGTCGGCCGACGCCGCGCACGCCGTCTTGACGGAACGCCGCACGCAGATCGGGACGGGGGCCGACGCGATCCACACCGTGGAGCACGTGCTCGCCTCGATCGCAGGGCTCGGCATCGATGACGTGACGGTGGAACTCGACGCGTCGGAGCCGCCGATCGCCGACGGCAGCGCGGCGCCGTTCGTGGCTGCGCTTGAGTCGGCCGGGATCGTGGAGCATGGTGGCGAGGCCGACGTGCTGACGCTGCGCCGATGCGTGCGGCTGTTCGACGGCGAGTCCCGCTATGAGGCGTATCCGGCGGATGCCCTCGAAGTGGACGTGACGATCGCATTCCCGCATCGCTTGATCGGCACGCAGTCCGGCCGTTTCACCGTGACGCCTGCAACGTTCGCCCGCGAGTTGGCGCCGGCGCGCACCTTCGGTTTCATGCACGAGGTGGAGTCGCTCAAGGCTCGTGGCTTGATCCAGGGCGCCTCGGCCGACAATGCGGTGGTGCTGGACGATGCGTCCGTGCTGACCGGCCCGCTGCGCTGGCCGGACGAGTTCCTGCGCCACAAGGCGCTGGACGTGGTGGGGGACCTCGCGCTCGCCGGCCGACGCGTGCAGGCCCGGATCGTCGCGCACCGGCCCAGTCACCGGGGGACCGTGCAACTGGTGCGCGCCTTGCTGCAACATGCCCGACAGGAGAGCCGCATGCTCGATGCCGACGAAATCATGAAGATCCTTCCGCACCGGTATCCGTTCCTGCTGGTGGACCGGATCCTGGAGATGGAAGCGAATACGCGGATCGTGGGGATCAAGAACTGCACGATCAACGAACCGTTCTTCCAGGGGCATTTTCCCGGGCACCCGATCATGCCCGGCGTGCTGATCGTCGAGGCGATGGCGCAAGTGGGCGGGTTGTTGCTGATGGGTTCGGTGGAGAACCCGGAGGAGAAGGTCGTGTACTTCATGTCGCTCGACAACGTGAAGTTCCGCCGGCCGGTGAAGCCTGGGGACCAGATCCGATTCGAGATCGAGATGGTGCAGGTGCGCAGCAAGGTGTGCCGCATGAAGGGCGTGGCGAAGGTGGACGGCGACGTGGTCGCCGAGGCGGAGATGGCCGCCATGGTGCGTGAACGGTGAGCGCCCGCATCCATCCGACCGCGATCGTGCATGCGGACGCGGTCCTTGGCGCGGACGTGGACATCGGGCCGTACGCGATCATCGGCGAGCAGTGCGTGATCGGCGACGGGGTGGTGATCGGCGCGCGCGCGACGCTCGAGCGCTACGTGACGCTGGGCGCCGGGGTGAAGCTTGGCGTCGGCGTGGCGCTGGGCGGCGATCCGCAGGACACGAAGTTCAAGGGCGAGAAGACGGTCGTCGAGATCGGCGAGGGGACCGTGATCCGCGATTACTGCACGATCAACCGCGGCACGACGCACTCGTACAAGACGACCGTCGGCAAGCACTGCTTCCTGATGACGTACGTGCACCTCGGGCACGACTGTCACGTGGGCGACCACGTGGTGATCGCGAACGGTTCGCAGTTCGCGGGGCACGTGACGATCGGGGAGCGGGCGAACATCTCGGGCCTGACGGCGGTACACCAGTTCGTGAACATCGGCGCCTACTCGTTCATCGGCGGTTGTTCGCGCGTGCCGAAGGACATTCCGACGTACATCAAGGCGGTGGGCAACCCCGTGAAGCTCTACGGGCTCAATACGGTGGGGCTCCAGCGCAACGGCTTTTCGGAGGAGGTGCTGCGCGAGCTCAAGCGCGCGTACCGGCTCTTCTTCCGCTCGGAACTCAACGTCTCGCAGGCGCTGGAGAAGGCGAAGGGCGAGTTGACGATGAGCGGCGAGGTGAAGACGTTCGTGGACTTCGTCGCGTCGAGCGAGCGCGGCGTGGTGATCTAGTGATGCGCATCGGCGTGGCCGGGGCCGGGGCGCTGGGGTACCACCACATCCGGATCCTGCGCGAACTCGCCGGCGACGCCTTTGCGGGTTTCTTCGAGCCCGACGCGGCGCGTGCAGCGCAGGTGGCAGCGGAGCTCGGCGTGCGCGCGCATGCGACGCTCGATGGGCTGCTGGCGTCGGCGGACGCGGTCTCGATCGCGGCGGCGACGCAGGCGCATCACGCCGTGGCCATGCGCTGCATCGCGGAGGGGAAGCACCTCTTCGTGGAGAAGCCGATCACCGCCACGGCGCGCGAAGCGGACGAGGTGCTGGAAGCCGCTGCCTCGAAGCGGCTCGTGATCGCGGTGGGGCACGGTGAGCGCGTCAACCGCGCGGTGCGCGCCGCGTGGCCCGCGCTCGACCGGCCACGTTTCGTGTCGTGCACGCGCTTTGCGCCATACACCGCGCGCGGTGCCGACGTGTCGGTGGTGCGCGACCTGATGGTGCACGACCTCGATCTCGTGCTGGCGATGATCGGCGAGGCGGTGGCGCGCGTCGAGGCCATCGGCACGTGCGTGATCGCGGACACGCTCGACGTGGCGCACGCGCACCTCGCGTTTCCCTCTGGCGCCGCGGCATCGGTGACGGCGTCGCGCGTGGCCGGTGCGCGCGAGCGGCTGATGCGCGTCGTGCAGGCCGACGGCATGATTGCGCTCGACCTCGCCGCGGGCACCGCGACCCACCATCGGCTGCGGGCGGCCGCCGATCGGGCCTCACTTGCGACATCGAAGGTGGCCGTGGACCCGTCGGCGTTCTCGGAAGCGGTGACGTTGACGGCGCCCGAGGGCGAACCGCTCCGACTCGAGTTCGCGGCGTGGATGGGCGCGCTCCGTGGCGAGGGGGTGGTGCTCGTGAGCGGGCGCGAGGGCCGCGACGTGCTCGCGCTCGCCATCGAGATCGAGCGCGTCATCGCGCGCGGGGGCCACGCAGGTGCGTGAGGTCCTGATCGTCGCCGGGGAAGTGTCCGGCGACCTCCACGCCGCCGCGTTCGCGACGGCGCTGCGGGCGCGGCGGCCCGAGCTCTCACTCGTCGGCATCGGCAGTGTGCGCATGGCCGCGGCTGGCGTGGAGCTCATCGAGCGCTCCGAGGAGTTGCAGGCGATGGGGTTCGTCGAGGTGATCCAGTCGGTGCCGCATCACTGGCAACTGCTGCGCCGGCTGCGCACGCGCCTGGCGTCTGGCACAGTGGCGTTGCTCGTGGTGCTGGACTACCCGGGATTCAACCTCAAGCTCGCCGCGGCGGCGCACGACGCCGGCGTGCCGGTGCTCTACTTCATCACGCCGCAGGTATGGGCGTGGGGCGCAGGACGGATCGCCGAGATCAAGCGCGTGGTCACGAAGGCGGCGGTGATCCTGCCGTTCGAGGAGACGCTGTTCAAGAAGGCAGGCATCGACGCGACGTTTGTGGGGCACCCGCTGCTCGACCGCGCCGCCGAGATGCCGGACCGTACCGAAGCCCGGCGTCGGCTCGGCCTTGCGCCGGAGGCCCGCGTGCTCGCGCTCTTTCCGGGCAGCCGGCAGCAGGAGATCGCGCGCCACCTGGACACGTTCGTGGCGGCGGCCAAGCTGCTCGAGCAGCGCATTCCGGCGCTGCAGGTCATCATGAGCGTGGCGCCAGGCATGACCATCGACCCGGCGCGCTGCCCTTGGCCGCAGGTCTCGCAGCGCCCGTACGATGTGCTGCGCGCGGCCGACGCGGCGATGTGCAAGAGTGGCACGACGACGCTCGAGGCCGCGCTGGCCGGATGTCCGCTGATCATCGCGTATCGCACCAACCCGATCACGGCGTTCCTGGCGCGCCGCTTGATGAAGGTGCCCTACGTCGGGCTCGTGAACGTGGTGGCGGAACGCGAAGTCGCGCACGAGTTCCTGCAGGAATTCATGACGCCCGATGCGATCGCGAACGAACTGGCGCCACTGCTCGACCTGCACGGCACGGAGCGTGCGCGGATGCTCGCGGCGTTGGAGAGCGTGCGCGCTTTGCTCGGAACCGCAGGCGCCGCGGAGCGCGTCGCGGCCATGGCCGACGGGATGATCGGATGAGCGAGACGCCGCGTCCGCGACTCGCGTTCAAGGTGCGCGCCGCGATCTGGGCAGGGCGCTGGCTCATTCGCCTGCTGGCCAGCACCTGGCGCGTGACGGTCACGGGACGCGAAGGACTCGACGCGCTGCGGGCCGTGAAGACGCCCGTGATCATCGTCATCTGGCATGGCGAGATGCTGCCCAGCCTCTGGTCGCATCGCGGCGAAGGCATCGCGGTGCTGATCAGCGAGCACAAGGATGGCGAGATCATCGCGCAGATCGCCGAGGGGCTGGGCTACGCGCCCTCGGTGCGGGGGTCGAGTTCGCGCGGGGCGGCGCGTGCGCTGTTGCGACTCGTGCGCACGCTCGAGGAGGGTGGCGACGTCGGCATCACCCCCGATGGCCCACGAGGGCCGGCGAAAGAGATGGCCGTCGGCGCGGTCGCGGCGGCCCAGCGTGCGCAGGCCCCGCTCGTCGCGGTGCGGGCGCAGGCGTCGTCGGCGTGGCGCTTGGCGAGTTGGGACCGGTTCATGATTCCCAAGCCGTTCGCGCGCGTGAGACTCGCCTACGGCGCTCCGGTGATTCCGCCCCAGGGCGATGCGGCCGTGCTCGAGGCGGCGCGTGCGGACTTCGCGCGCGTGATGGTCGACGCCGGCCAGGTAGCGGGCCATGTCGACTGATCGCGCGCTGGCGGAGCGGCTCTGGTGGAGTGACGACGCGATGTCGGTGATTGCGCGCGCCGCGCTCACGCCGCTCTCGGCCATCTACGGCCTGGCGATGGGATTGCGCGGCCAGCTCTACGACGCCGGCGTGTTCCGCACGAACGCGCTGGCATTGCCCGCGCTCGCGGTCGGCAACCTCAGTGTCGGAGGCACGGGGAAGACGCCCGTGGCCGCGTGGGCGGCGTCGCAGCTCGCGGCGCGCGGCGCGAAGCCCGCGATCGTGCTGCGCGGCTACGGCGAGGACGAGCCGCTCGTGCACCGCACGCTCAATCCGGATGTGCCGGTGCTGACCGATCCGGATCGCGTCATCGGCGCCGCGAAAGCGGCCGCGCTCGGCGCGACCGTGGTGGTGCTCGACGATGCGTTCCAGCATCGCGCCGCGGCGCGCGTGGCAGACCTCGTGTTGGTGAGTGCCGACCAGTGGCCGCGTCACTGGCGCCTGCTGCCGGCTGGGCCGATGCGCGAGCCGCTGTCGGCGTTGCGTCGCGCGCGGGTCGTGATGGTGACGCGCAAGGCCGCCTCGATGGAGACGGCGCAGGCGGTGTCGCGTGCGCTCGCCGCCGCCGCGCCGGGCGTGCCCGTGGCGATTGCGCACCTCGCCCCCGACGATGCACGCGATGCGAACGGGATCCACCATGCGCTCGCATCGCTCTCGGGACGCAGACTCTTCGCAATCACCTCGATCGCGGATCCGCGCGCATTTGCGGCGCAACTCGCGCAGGCCGGCATCAGCGCGCAACTCAACGCCTTCGCCGATCATCACGACTTCAGCGAGGCGCAAGTCTCGCGACTCGCGCGCGAGGCTGCGTTGGTTGGCGGTGCGATATGCACGCTCAAGGACCACGTCAAGCTCGCCCCCCTCTGGCCTCGCGAGGGACCTCCGCTACTGTATGTTACGCAGCGTGTGGACGTGCAGTCCGGTTCCGAGGCGGTCGAATCCGCCCTGGCCGCCGTGCTCGCGGCCCGCACGCCTTCAACTCAACCGGCGCGGAGCGCCGAGAGCCATGGCCACAGACTTCCGTCTTCCGACTGACCGCATCGTTCGACCCGACAAGGACCGCTTCCTCGCCGAGGAGAATCCGTTCGAGGCGATGATGTCCCGCTTTGACCGCGCCGCCGAGCTGCTGGACCTCGAGCCGGGCATCTACAAGATCCTGCGCCACGCGGAGAAGATCATCACCGTCGCGATTCCCGTGATGAAGGACAATGGCGAGGTGGAGGTCTACACCGGCCACCGCGTGCTCTACAACACGGCACGCGGCCCGGCCAAGGGCGGCATCCGCTTCGACATGGCGGTGAACATCGACGAGGTGAAGGCGCTCGCGGCGTGGATGACCTGGAAGTGCGCCGTCGTAAACATTCCGTTCGGTGGCTCGAAGGGCGGCGTGGTCTGCGACCCGCTGATGATGAGCGTGGCCGAGCTCGAACGGCTGACGCGACGGTACACCGCGGGCATCATGTCCGTGCTCGGCCCCGATTCGGACGTGCCGGCGCCCGATGTGAACACCAACGAACGTGTCATGGCCTGGGTCATGGACACCTACTCGATGCGCGTCGGGCACACCGTGACAGCGGTGGTGACCGGCAAGCCGATCGAGATGGGCGGTTCGCTTGGTCGCCGTGAGGCAACGGGACGCGGTTGCCTCGTGGTCACCAAGGAAGCGCTTGCGCACCTGGGCATGCCGATCAAGGGTACGACCGTGGCGGTGCAGGGCTTCGGCAACGTCGGGTCGATTGCTGCCATGCTGATGCAGAACGAAGGGATGGTGATCACCGCAATCGGCGACCGGACCGGTGGCTATCACAACAAGGCCGGCATTGACGTGCTCGACGCGATGGCGCACGTGAAGCAGCACGGCACACTCGAGGGCTACGGCAAGGGCGAGTCGATCGGCAACGAGGAGCTGTTGTCGCTCGACGTGGACGTGCTCGTGCCGGCCGCGCTCGAGAACGTGATCACGACCAAGAATGCGGCGTCGATCCGTGCGCGCGTGATCTGCGAGGGCGCCAACGGTCCGACGACGGCCGCCGCCGACGCGATCCTCGACGAGAAGGGGATCTTCGTGATTCCGGACATCCTCGCGAATGCGGGCGGCGTGACCGTGTCGTACTTCGAGTGGGTGCAGGACCGCGGGGGATACTTCTGGTCCGAGGCGACGGTCAACGAGCGGCTCACCGACATCATGCAGCGCTCCTTCCAGGATGTGCTCAGGATCGCGCAGCAACACAAGGTGAACCTGCGGACCGCGGCGTATATGCTCGCGATCAGCCGGGTGTCGACGGTGCACAAGCTGCGCGGCATCTACGCGTAGGCCGCGTCCGTGGCTGGCGGTCGCTGATGCGATGCGTACTGGCCGTCGTCGGGCGCCCGCGCGACGCGGGGCTGGCGGCGGCCATTCAGGACTACGAAAGCCGGGCGGCGCGCTACTGGCCGCTCGAGGTGAAGGAGGTGCGCGAGGAGCGCGCCACGAGCCTCACGCCCGATGAAGTCCGCAAGCGCGAGGCGGTGCGGTTGCGCGAGGCGGTGGGCAGCGCCCGCGTGATTGCCTGCGACGAGGGGGGCGCGAGCTACACGTCGTCCGCGTTCTCGACGTGGCTACAGAAGCAGCGGGAAGCGGCGCGCGACATCGCCTTCGTCATCGGCGGCGCGTTCGGCCTCGATCGCACGCTGCGGGACGCGGCGCCGGAACGAATGACCCTCGCGGCCTGGACGCTGCCGCACGAACTCGCGCGACTCGTCCTCGTCGAACAACTCTATCGCGCCGGCACGATCGGGCGCGGCGAACCGTACCACAAGTGACCGTCCTCTCCGTCATCACGGAACCGCTCGGCGGCTCTCCGCTCGCGCAGCATGCGATTGCCGGCGTCGACCCGCACGGCTGGCTCGTGGCGCGTCCGGTGGGCGCCGACGCGTGGCGCAAGCGCGCAGACATCGCACGCACGAACGTGGCGCGCGACTGGGCGGCGGTGCTCGTTCCGGCGCTGGGCAGTGGCGCAGCGCGCGTCGCCGAAGTGGCCGCCGCGGGTGGCATTGTGGTCACCACCGGTCAGCAACCAGGACTGCTCGGCGGGCCGCTCTACACGCTGCACAAGGCGCTCACGGCACGCGCGCTGGCCTCGGCGATCGAGCGCGCGACGGGTGTGCGGGCAACGGCGGTGTTCTGGGCTGCGACCGACGACGCGGACATCGATGAGGCGCGTAGCGCCATGATGGCCGCTCCCGGCGGTGTCGCGCGCTTCGCGGGCCCAGCGCTTGGCGTGGACGGACAAGTGATGGGCACGCGCGCGCTCGGCGACGTGCGCGTGGCCGTGCAGGCGGCGATTGCGGCCGCTGGCGGCGATGCCGACCCGGCGCTGGTGCGCGCGCTCGACGAGGCGTACGTCGCGTCGCAGACGGTAGGCGGCGCGTACGTGGCGCTGCTGCGCACGCTGCTCGAGCCGCTCGGCGTCAGCGTACTCGATGCGTGGCACGCCGCGACCCGCGCCGCTGCCACGCCGCATCTGGTGCGCGCGCTCGTCGAGGCGAGCGCCGGCGCGAAGGCGGTGCATGCGCGCGACGCGGAAATCCGCGCGGCGGGGCTCACTCCGCAGGTGGCGGAGGTCGACGGGCTGTCGCACGTGTTCGCGCTGTCCGAAGGGATCAAGCTGCGCATTCCGCTGGCCGATGCAGCGCGCCATGCGGGAGCGGCGGCAGGTTCACTGAGCGCCAACGTGCTGCTGCGGCCCATCCTCGAGGCCGCGCTCATGCCGACGGTGGCCTACGTGGCCGGTCCGGGCGAACTCGCCTACTTCGCGCAGGCGACGGCGCTCGCCGATGCGCTCGGCATGCGCGCACCACTCGGTGTACCGCGCTGGTCGGGCACCGTGATTGAACCGCAGGTGGCGCGCATGCTCGAGCGGCGCGCGTTGACGCTCGAGGAACTGGCCGACCCGCACGCGGCGGAAACAGCGCGCGCGCGCGCTTCCATCGACGCGCGGGCGGTGGCGGCGTTCGCTCGGCTGCGCGCACTGTCGGACACCGAGAGCGCGGCGCTGGCCGCGCTCGTTCCGCCCGGCGTGCCAGCGCGGAGCGTCGAGGGAATGCGGCACCAGCTGCATCATCGCATCGACCGGATGGAGCGGCGCTTCGTCGCGGCGGCCAAGCGGGCCGACAGCGAGCTCATGCGCGACCTCGCCACGGTGCGCGGTGCGCTGCGGCCCGAGGGCGGCCGCCAGGAGCGGTCGATCGCCTGGTTCCCGTACGTCGCACGGCATGGCGAGGCGTTGCTGGGCCTGCTCGAGGAGCAGATGGCGCGCCACGCCGCACGGCTGGTGAACGGGGCGGGCGCCGCGGGATGACGACGGAAAAGGTCGCGGAACGGAACGCGGCGCAACGGGGCGGCGCCACACGGGTCGCCCTTGGCATTCTCGCGAGTCGCATCCTCGGCCTCGTGCGGCAGCGGGTCTTCGCGAACTACTTCGGCAACTCGGTCGCCGCCGACGCCTTCGCGGTGGCCTTCCGCATTCCCAACCTGCTGCAGAACCTGCTGGGCGAGGGGGTGCTGTCGGCATCGTTCGTGCCGGTGTACGCGCGCCTGCTCGCGAAGGACGAAGACGACCGGGCACGCGAAGTCGCCGGCGCCGTCCTGGCGCTGCTCGGTCTCGTGGTCGCGCTGCTGGTGCTCGGCGGCATCCTGCTCGCGCCCTGGATCGTGACGGCTCTTGCCCCGGGCTTCGATGGGGATGCGAAGGTGCTCGCGACGCAGCTCGTGCGGCTGCTCTTTCCGGGAGCAGGGCTCTTCGTGTTCTCGGCGTGGGCGCTCGGCGTGCTCAACAGCCATCGTCACTTCTTCCTCGCATACGCGGCGCCGGTGGCCTGGAACGTCGCGCAGATCGCGGCGCTGCTCATATGGGGCGGCAAGCAGCCGCAGGAAGCGCTCGTGATCACGGTGGCGTGGGCCTCGGTGGTGGGTGCGCTGTTGCAGTTCGTGGTGCAGCTGCCCGAGGTGTACAAGCTCGCCGGCGCGATCCGGCCGATGTTCCGACGCGGGCATCCCGACGTGCAGGAGATCATTCGCAACTTCCTGCCCGTGGTGACGGGGCGCGGCGTCGTGCAGATCAGTGCGTACGTCGACACGATGATCGCGTCCAAGGTGGTGCAGGGGGCCGTCTCCGCGCTCACGTACTCGCAGCTCATCTACATGCTGCCGATCTCGCTCTTCGGCGCGTCGGTGTCGGCGGCCGAGCTCCCGGCGATGTCGAGCGAACTTGGCCCTGATGACGAAGTGGCGAGGAAGCTGCGCGAGCGGCTGGATGGCGCGCTCAGGCGCGTGGCGTTCCTCGTGATCCCGTCGGCGATGGCGTTCCTCGTGCTCGGCGACTTCATCGTCGGCGCGGTGTACCAGGGCGGCCGTTTCGGCAAGTCGGACACGACATGGGTGTGGGGCATTCTCGCCGGGTCGTCGGCGGGGTTGCTGGCCTCGGTCTTCGGACGCCTCTATGCGAGCGCGTTCTATGCGCTCCGCGACACGCAGACTCCGATGCGCTTCGCGATCCTGCGCGTGGCGTTGTCCGTGGTGTTGGGCGCCGGGCTCGCGCTCTGGGGACCCGGGTTCTTCGGCATCGACGCGCGCTGGGGCGTGGCTGGCCTGACGTTCGGTTCGGGACTCGCGGGCTGGGTCGAGTACGGGCTGCTGCGCCTCGCGCTCCGGCGCCGGATCGGTGACGTCGGCACGCCGCGCCGCTTCCTCGCGCTGCTCTGGGCGCTCTCAGCCGTCGCGGCACTCGTGGCGAGTGGTCTGCACCTGACGGAGCACATCGTGCCACCGCTCGCACTCTCGCTGAGCGGGCTTGCGGTGTACGCCATCGCCTACATCGCGATGGCGCGCGTGGCGGGCGTGCGCGAAGTGTCCGCCGTGCTGGCGCGCATCCCCAAGCGCGGGCGCTAACTTTCCGGAGCCGTGGTCACGCCTCCCGACGCCCCCGACCTGCTCGCGCAGAAGGTCGCCCAGCTCCCGGAATCGCCCGGCGTCTACCTCTGGAAGGACGCCGAGGGGACGGTGCTGTACGTGGGCAAGGCGAAGCGGCTGCGCCAGCGCGTGCGCTCCTACCTCGGCGTCGACGCGAGTTACGCGTCGAAGACGCGCCTCATGATGTCGCAGGCGCGCGACCTCGACACGATCGTGGTGGCCACGGAGCAGGAATCGCTGATCCTCGAGGCGAACCTGATCAAGGAGCACCGGCCGCGCTACAACATCCTGCTGCGCGACGACAAGTCGTATCCCTACATCAAGGTGACGGTGCAGGAGCCGTTCCCGCGCGTCTGGGTGACGCGGCGCGTGAACGATGACGGCGCGCGCTACTTCGGGCCGTACACGGACGTGGGCGGCATGCGGCGTGGGCTCAACGTGGTCAAGCGCATGTTCACCGTGCGCTCGTGCTCGTGGGACCTGCCCACGGAATCGCCGGAGCGCGCTTGCCTCGACTGGCACATCGGACGCTGCAAGGCGCCTTGCGTGGGGCTCCAATCCGCCGCGGACTACGGCGCGATGATCGACGAGGTGGTGCTCGTCCTCGACGGCAAGACCGGCGACGTCGTGCGCCACACGAAGCAGAAGATGACGGAAGCCGCCGAGGCGCTCGACTTCGAACGTGCGGCCGAGCTGCGCGACGCGCTCAAGTACCTCGACACGATGGAAGAGCCCGTCACGATCTCGACGGCCGACGGCGGCGACCGGGACGTGATCGGCTATGCGCGCGACGGCGACGACGCCTGCGTGGCGGTGCTGCGCATCCGCGACGGCAAGCTGCTCGCACGCGACCATCGGCTGCTCGCCAATGTCGAGGAAGAAGAGGACGCCGACGTGCTCGACGCCTTCCTCGCGCGCACGTGGCCGACGGCAGAGGAGCGTGCGAGCGAACTGCTCGTGCCGTTCGACTTTCCGGATCGCGAACTGCTCCAGGCGTCCGTGGCGGGGCTCAAGATCCTCGTGCCGCAACGCGGCACCAAGCGCGAGATGCTCGAACTCGCCGACCGCAACGCGCGCCACCTGCTCGAGGAATTCAAGCTCGCGAGCGACGAGGCCGACGAACGCGCGTCGGACCCGGTGTACGAGTTGCAGCGCGAACTCGGCCTGCAGACCGTGCCGCGCGCGATCACCTGCTTCGACATCTCGCACGCACAGGGCACCGACACGGTGGCGAGCGCGGTCTGGTTCGAGAACGGCCGGCCGCGCCGGGGCGAGTACCGCAAGTTCAAGGTCAAGACGGTCGAGGGCATCGACGACTTCGCGAGCATGCGCGAGGTGGTCGGGCGCTACGTGGCGCGCCGCGTCGAGGAAGGGAAGCCGCTGCCGGACCTGATCCTCATCGATGGCGGCAAGGGACAGCTCGGCGCCGCGCATGATGCGCTCGTCGCCGCGGGGCTCGGCTCGCTGCCGCTCATCTCGCTCGCCAAGCGCGAGGAGCTCGTGTTCGTGCTGGGACGGAGCGAGGGGGTGCACCTCTCGCGCCGCTCCCGCGCGCTGCGCATGCTGCAACAGGCGCGCGATGAAGCGCACCGGTTTGCGCTGACCTTCCAGCGACAGCAGCGCACCAAGCGCACCGTGACGTCGGCCCTGCTCAGCATCCCGGGCATCGGACCCACGAAGCGCCGCGCGCTGCTCTCGCACTTCGGTTCGATCGACGCGGTGCGTGCGGCCACGCCCGACGACATCGGCAAGCTGCCGGGCTTCAGCACCGCCAGCGCGACCAAGCTGCTCGAGGCGCTCGCGGCCTCGGCGCCGACGCGCGCGGAAGCCGCGCCCGCCGTCGCTGACGTTGCCGCGCCCGTCGAACCACCGGTCCACGCGACCGTTCTTCCTCCATCACTGCCATGAGCACCTGGACGTTGCACTGTTCGTCGTGTGAGTACACTGCCCCGGGCGATCGCCTCGCGTCGCTCTGCCCCAACTGCTCGCAACCGCTCGTGGTGCGGCTGACCTCGGCGCCGCCCAAGCGCGATGCGCTGAAGTCGTCGTGGAGCCTCTGGCGCTACGCCGATGCAATGCCGCTCATGGAGGGCGAGAAGCCGGTGTCACTTGGCGAAGGGATGACGCCGATGCTAGACGTGCCGAACCTCGCCAAGTCGGTCGGCGTGCGGCGGCTGTGGGTGAAGGACGAAGGGGTGAACCCGACGGCGAGCTTCAAGGCGCGTGGCATGGCCGCGGCGGTGACGCGGGCCAAGGCACTCGGCGTGAAGGGGCTCGTGGTGCCCACTGCGGGCAACGCGGGGGCAGCGCTCGCCGCCTACGGCGCAGCCGCGCAGCTCCCGGTGCGCATCTGGGCGCCGGCCACGACGCCCGCCCCGATCCTCAACACGATCCGCTCGATGGGCACGGACCTCGTGCTCGTGGACGGTCACATCGGGGACGCCGGCAAGGCGGCCATGCAGTTCGCCAAGGACGAGGGCTGGTTCAACATCGCCACCGTGCGCGAGCCGTACCGCGTCGAGGGGATGAAGACGATGGGGTTCGAAGTCGCCGAACAGCTGGGCTGGCGGTTGCCCGACGCCATCGTGTATCCGACGGGCGGGGGCGAGGGCACGATCGGGATCTGGAAGGCGATCGACGAGATGATCGGCTGGGGCTGGCTGCCCGTGGGCACGCGGCGCCCGAAGATGATCATCGCGCAGGCTGCCGGGTGTGCGCCGCTCACGCGGGCGTTCGCGGCCGGACTGGACCGCGCGACGCCGTGGGAGGAGCCGGTGACCTATGCGGCCGGGCTGCGCGTGCCGGGTCCCTTGGGAGACCGGCTCGTGCTGCGCACGCTACGCCAGAGCGATGGCGCCGCGGCCACGGCCACCGAGGAGGAGATGCGCGCTGCCACAGCGGAATTGGCAGCGGCATCGGGGGTCGATGCGGCGCCTGAGGGCGGCTGCGCGCTGCACGTCACGCGCGCGCTTGTGAAGAGCGGCGTGATCGCGCCGGACGCCGAGGTGGTGGTGTTCAACACGGGCAGTGGGGCGAGCTATCGCTGGTGAAATCAAGGCAGTGACAGCACGTTACAAGTCGTTGTCGCACATTGATTTCTGGCCCTTAACCTGCCAGATTGGATGAATGGTCAAGGTCGCGCGTGTTCATGGGGAAAGCATCGCCGAGCAGATGGGGATTCCCCCGGGCGCCGCGCTGCTTCGCATCAACGGTCGTGACCTCGAAGACTTCCTCGATTGGGAGTTCCTGAGCGTCGATTCACCGCTCTTGATCGAGGCCAAGCTGCCCGACGGCGAGCTCGTCGAGTTCGAGCTCGAGGATGGGCTCGAGGGCGAGCCGTTCGGCATCGAGCTCGAGCCGCCGACGATCCGGCGCTGCGCGAATCGCTGCGAGTTCTGCTTCATCGAGGGACTGCCGAAGGGGCTCAGGCGGCCGCTCTACGTGCGCGATGATGACTACCGGCTCTCGTTCGCGTACGGGAATTTCGCGACCCTCTCGAACGTCAAGGAGAAGGACATCGCGCGGATCCTCGAGTACCGGCTGTCGCCACTCTACGTGTCGGTGCACGCGACGCCGTGGGAAGCGCGCAAGGTGCTGCTCAACAACCCGCGCGTGCCCAACATCGTGGAGCAGCTGACGCGGCTTGCCGAAGGCGGCATCCAGTTCCATGGACAGATGGTCGTGGTGCCCGGGCTGAATGACGGCGAGGTGCTCGAGCAGTCGCTCACCGACCTCTGGACGCTGGGCGACGCCGTGTTGTCGGTCGCGCTCGTCCCGGTGGGCGTGACGCAGTTCTCGCACTTGTACAACGGCAAGCCGATGGACGTCGAGAACACGACGCGCCTGCTCGCGGTGACGGAGCGCTGGGCCGAGCGTGCTCTCGTGGAACGCGGCGATCGCTGGGTGTACGGCTCGGACGAACTCTACCTGCTGGCCGGGCGCGAGCTGCCGGGCCCCGACCACTACGGCGAGTACGCCCAGATCGAGAACGGCGTCGGCGCCGTGACGCGTCTTCGCGAGCGACTCACCGCCGGCCTTGGATCGCTCGGCCGCCTCGACGGACGCCGCATCGGCGTGGTCACGGGCACGTCGATGACGCCGCTCATGCCGGCGTTGCTCGACCAGTTGCACGCGCAGACGGGCGCCAGCTTCGAGCTGATTCCCGCCGAGAACTCGCTCTTCGGGCCGACGGTGACGACGGCGGGGCTCCTCGTGGGCGCCGACATTGCGCGTGCGCTTAGCCGCAGGTCGGACCTCGACCTGGCCCTGATTCCCGCCGAGTCGATAAACGACGACGGGCTTTTCCTTGATGAGTCGCGCTTCGTGGAAGTGCGCGAGGCGCTGCCAATGCCAGTCTATCCCTCGTACGATTTCGTGGACGTGCTGGGCGCCGAAGCGGCGACGGTGGCCGCATGAGCATTCCCGTGGTGGCCCTCGTGGGCCGTCCGAACGTCGGCAAGTCGGCGCTGTTCAACCGCATCGTCGGGCAGGGAAGCGCGATCGTGTCGGAGGAAGCGGGCACGACGCGTGACCGGCACTACGCGCGCGCCGACTGGAACAAGCGCGACTTCTGGCTCGTCGACACGGGCGGCATCGTCGAGGATGCGCAGGGCGCGATGAACAAGGAGATCCGGCGGCAGGTGGAGGTCGCGATCGGCGAGGCCGACGTGCTCTGCTTCGTGGTCGATGCGATTGCCGGGTTGCACCCGAGCGACCGGCGCGTGCTCGACATGCTGCGCCAGTCGCGGAAGCCGTTCCTGCTCGTGGCCAACAAGGCCGACGATCCGCGCGCGACCGACTTCTACGAGTTCTACGAACTGGGCGCGGGCGAACCGATTCCCGTGTCGGCCACCAACGGCAAGGGCTCGGGCGACTTCCTCGATGTCCTCGTTGACGCGCTCCCCCCGGGCGACGGCGAGCAGGACGAGGCGCTGCGCATCGCGGTCATCGGCCGCCCGAACGTCGGCAAGTCGAGCTTCGTCAACAAGCTGCTGGGCGAGGAGCGCCTCGTAGTGAGCGACGAGGCGGGCACGACGCGCGACGCGATCGACACGAAGTTCCGCTACCACCAGCGCGATTTCGTGTTCGTCGACACGGCGGGGTTGCGTCGGCAGGCCAAGATCAGCGACGGCATCGAGTTCTATTCGTCGTTGCGGACGCGCCGCGCCATCGAGCAGTCGGACCTCTGCATCCTGCTCATCGACGCGCAGGAGGAAGAGATCCACAACCAGGACCTCAAGATCGCGCAGATGGCATGGGACGCGGGGCGCGGGCTGATCCTCGTGGTCAACAAGTGGGACTTGAAGGAGAAGGACGGCAAGACGTCGGCGAAGTACCAGAAGGAGGCGCACGAGAAGGCGCCGTTCCTCAAGTGGGTGCCGTTCCTCTTCGCGTCGGCGCTCACGGGCCAGCGCGTGACCAAGGTGCTCGACCTCGTGCTCGAGGTGGAGGCGGAGCGGTCCAAGCGCATCTCGACGTCGCAGGTCAACCAGGCGCTCGAGAACATCGTCGGCCGGCGCCAGCCGCCACAGGCCGCGGGACGCGAGATCCGCCTGCTGTATGCGACGCAGGTGGAGACGTCGCCACCGACCATCGCAGTGTTCGGCAGCGCGCCCGACCTGGTGGAGGAACACTACGTGCGCTACCTGCACAACAGCTTCCGCGAGGTCTGGGGCTTCACGGGCAACCCGCTGCGCGTGATCATGCGGCGGGCCGCAGGCAAGGGCGCGCGCGCGTGACCGTGCCGATCGACGTCGATCCGTGGGTGGCGCTGGCCCTCTCGTACGTGATGGGGTCGATACCGTTCGCGTTTCTCGCGGGGAAGGCCAACGGGGTCGACCTGCGGTCGGTCGGGTCCGGCAATCTCGGCGCCACCAACGTGATGCGCACGCTGGGTTGGAAATGGGCGGCGCCCGTGTTTCTTGCCGATGCGCTCAAGGGCGGCATTCCGGCGGGACTCTTTCCCTGGTTCATCAATACGCAGCACTCCGACTACTGGGCCGTCGCGTACGGCGTGGCCGCCATCACGGGCCATGCGAAGCCGATCTTCCTCCTCTTCCGCGGTGGCGGCAAAGGAGTGGCCACGAGTGCGGGCGTCTTCCTCGCCCTCACGCCCAAGGCAACGGTGGCGGCTCTTGTGGTCTTCGCCGTGACGGTCAAGCTCACCGGCTTCGTCTCGTTGGGATCGCTGCTGGCGGCATTGGTACTCCCCGTGGGCGTGGCGCTCACGCAGGGGGTCGGCTCGCTCTTCTTCTGGCCCTCGCTGGCGCTCGCGGCGTTCCTCTTCTGGTCGCATCGCGCGAACATCGGACGACTGCGTCGCGGCGAGGAACAGGGCTTCAAGAAGAAGGCGGAGGGCAGCGCGTGAGCGCGACGGCAGTCATCGGCGGCGGCGCGTGGGGCACGGCGCTCGCGGATCACCTCGTCCGGAACGGCCGAACGGCACGCCTCTGGGCGCGCGAGACCGACGTGGTGGCCGCGGTGAACACGGTGCACGAGAACACGCGCTTCCTGGCCGGCATCGCGCTGGACCCACGACTCACCGCCGCCGCCGACCTCGAGCGCGTCGTGGCCGGCGCCGACGTGGTGGTGCTCGTGCCACCCTCGCACGCCATCCGCAGCGTCGTGCGCGCCATGAAGGGTGCCGTGGCGCCGCGGACGACGATTGCCGTGGCCACCAAGGGCATCGAGGCCGACACGCTCGCGCTCATGACCGACGTGGTGGCGAGCGAACTGCCCGGTCACGCGATCGTCGCGCTCTCGGGACCGAGCTTCGCGCTCGAAGTTGCGCGCCGCCAACCGACCGCGATCGTCGCCGCGAGCATCGATGCCGCGGCCGCCGCGCTCGTGCAGAAGCTCCTGTCGTCGAACTCCTTCCGCGTCTACACGCAGCACGACGTGACCGGTGTCGAGCTGGGCGGCGCGCTCAAGAACGTGATGGCGGTCGCCACGGGCATCGTCGAGGGATTGGGCTTGGGCTACAACTCGCGCGCGGCGTTGATCACGCGCGGACTCGCGGAGATGACGCGCCTGGGCGTCGCGCTGGGCGCGGAGCCGGCGACCTTTGCCGGACTCGCGGGCATGGGCGACCTCGTGCTCACGTGCACGGGCTCGCTCTCGCGCAACCGCGCCGTGGGCATGGCCGTTGGGGGCGGGCAGACGCTCGAGCAGGCGCTCGCGGGCAAGGAGACGGTGGCGGAAGGCGTCTTCACGACGCGCAGCGCGCTGGCCCTCGCCCACAAGCATCACGTCGAGATGCCGATCGTGGCGGCCGTGGCGCGGATCCTCTTCGAGGGCTACCCCGCGCCGCAGGTGATCGCCGACATCATGGGACGCGAGTTGCGCACCGAGGTGGATGGATGAGTCGCGCTGAACCGGTTCAGGAGTTCTTCTCGATCGGCGAGGTCTGCGACCTCACGGAACTCAAGCCGCACGTGCTGCGCTACTGGGAGAGCCAGTTCCGCGTGCTGCATCCGGCCAAGAACCGGTCCGGCAACCGCGTCTACTCGCGGCGCGAGATCGAGCTGATCCTGCTCGTCAAGCACCTGCTGTATGTCGAGAAGTACACGATCGAGGGCGCGCGCCGGAAGATGGAAGAGCATCGCCGCTCGGGCGAGCTGAAGGGCGCGTCTGGTGCCGCGCTCGAGGCGCAGGTCATCGCCTCCCTCGAGCGCGAGCTCACGGACATCCTCGCCGACTTGTCGGGTGCGCGGCCGCGCTCCACGGGCAACGGCTGACTCTCAGCATCACGTCATGCGCTTCCTCCTGTCCAACGACGACGGCATCCTGGCCCACGGACTCGACGTGCTGCAGCGCGCCGCCGAACGCATCGGCGAGGTCACCGTCGTCGCGCCCGACCGGGAGCAGAGCGCCACCAGCCACGCGCTCACGCTGCACCACCCGGTGCGGCCCGTGAAGCGCGGCGATCGTCGCTGGCAGGTGGACGGCACGCCCACCGATTGCGTGCTGCTCGCCGTCGAGCAGTTGATGCCGGAGAGGCCTGACTTCGTGCTCTCGGGCATCAATCACGGCCCGAACATGGGCGAGGACGTACTGTACTCGGGCACCGTGGCCGCGGCCATGGAAGGGCTCGCGCTCGGCATCCCGAGCATCGCTTTCTCCTATGGCGGGCGCGTGCTGCGCGCGGAAGACCTGCTCGAGGATCAGGTGGACGCGATCGCCGACCTGCTCAAGCACCTCACGAGCCTGCCCGCCTTTCCGGCGCAGACGCTGCTCAACGTGAACTTGCCTCCCGTGCGCGCGGCGAGCATTGCCGGGGTCAAGCTCACGCGGCTCGGCAAGCGTGTCTTCTCGGACTCGATCCAGCGGATGAAGGATCCGTGGGGTCGCGAGATCTTCTGGATCGGCGGCGGCTCCGCCAGCTGGACCGCGAGCGCGGAGAACTCGGATGCGCGCGCCATCCAGGACAACTTCATCTCGGTCACGCCGTTGCACCTCGACCTCACGGCCCACGCCACGTTGGCCGACGCGGAGCACTGGTGGCGGGCCCCGTAGGCAGCGAGCCGCAATATCGCGGCGCACGCCGACGCCTCATCGAAACGCTGCAGGCCGCCGGGATCCACGACGTGGCCGTGATCAGGGCCTTCGATCTCGTGCCGCGGCACCTCTTCGTCCCGACCGGGGTGCGGCATCGCGCGTACGAGGACTCCGCGCTGCCGATCGGCAACGGCCAGACCATTTCGCAGCCGAGTATCCACGCCACGTACTTGCAGGAGCTCGCGCTCACGGGGCGCGAGCGGGTGCTCGAGGTCGGCACGGGCTCGGGGTACCAGACCGTGCTGCTCTCGCACCTCGCCGACCAGGTGTTCAGCATCGAACGCATCGGCGCGCTGCTGGATCCCGCGCGCGAGGCGATCAAGGCGTGCGGCGCGCGGAACATCTCGCTGCTGCAGGGCGACGGCACGCTGGGCTGGGGCGGCTACGCGCCCTATGATGCGATCCTCGTGAGCGCGGCGGCGCCCAAGATCGTGCAGCCCTTGGTGGAGCAGCTCGCCGAGGGCGGGCGACTGTTGATCCCGATCGGTGGACGCGACGAGCAGGTGTTGCACGTGCTCACGAAGCGCGGCACGACCACCGAGTTGCGGACGCTGGGTCCCGTGCGGTTCGTTCCCCTCATCGGACTGCACGGATGGGCGAGCTGACCATGCGTGATGTGTACTTGAGCGTCGAGGGGCGCGTGCAAGGCGTCGGGTTCCGTTGGTTCGTGCGAGAGCGCGCTCGTCGCTGGGGACTTGCCGGTTGGGTGCGGAACATGACCGACGGCACGGTGCGGCTCGTGGCGCGCGGACATCCCGACGACGTGACGGGCCTGATGGGCGACGTGCACCGCGGACCGGAAGGGGCGTGGGTCACGGGCGTCCTCGAGTTGCCGATCGAGCCCGACGAGCAGTTCCCCGAGCCATTCACCATTCACCGCTGACGCCGCACGCATGAGTGACGTTCTCGCCGAGCTGCACGCCGCAGTGCGCATCGTGCCCGATTTTCCGAAGCCCGGGATCATGTTCAAGGACATCACCCCCGTGCTTGGCGACGCGCGACTCTTCGCCTCGGCCACCGCCGGCATGCTCGCACCATGGCGCGGCCAGGGGATCACGCACGTCGTGGCGATCGAGAGCCGTGGCTTCCTCTTCGGCGCGCCGATGGCCGCCGCGCTCGGCGCCGGGCTCGTCCCAGTCCGGAAGCCGGGGAAACTGCCGTTCAGGCGCATCCGCGAGGACTACGCCCTCGAGTACGGAACGGACGCGCTCGAGATGCACGCCGACGCGTTGGGTGCCGGGGCGTCGGTACTCGTGGTCGACGATGTGCTCGCGACGGGCGGGACGGCCGGCGCGGCGTGTACCTTGGTGGAGCGCAGCGGCGCTCGCGTGGCGGGCATCGGCGTCTTCATCGACCTGCGCTTCCTCGGCGGACACGCGCGGCTCGCGCCGCGGCGAGTCGAGGGGCTGCTCACGTACGAGTAGGACGTTCTGGAGGCGTTCCACGAGGCGCTCCGCTACCTGTTCGCCGGATCATTGCTTGACGTTCGCTTCTCATCGCACAACACTGCTGTCATGCCACGGTTCCTGATGCTTCTCGGAGCGACGCTGCTCCTCGCAGGATGCGACGCCACACCCGAAGCCAAGCCGCCCGCCGCCGATCCCGCCGCGATGGCTGGCACGTACGAGCTCTGGATTTGCGGCACGGCCGAGTGCGGCCCGGCGGCCGCGGTTCCCGGCTCGCGGGTGGGCCGACTGCAGCTCACGGCCGAGCGCGTGACGCCAACGGCCGCCGACAGTGCCGTGGAGTATCACGGCTGCGCGACGATCGGACCGTTGGTCAAGGTCGATACCGTGACGGCGCTGACGCCGATCAGCTGGCGTCCAGGCGAGACGGCGGGGCGCGTCATGTTCGGCATGAACGAGACGGCGACGTCCGAGTACGAGATCACGCTCGACGATCTTGGCGGCATCCTCAAGGGCGAGGCGCGCTGGCGGCGCGACGGCATCATCTCCGACGAGGCGCCCGAATACGTCGTGGCGCGGCGCAACCACACGGGCGAGAAGCTCGCCTGCGTCGCGGCCACCGCCGCCGCGTCGCCCGCGATGGCGTCGCCCGCGATGGCGTCGCCCGTGATGGCGATGCCCGCGTCGTCGCCCAAGACGCCCGTCAAGCCGGCGGCCAAGAAGCACGGATGAGCGGCAAGCGCCTCCAGACGTATGCGGCGGATGGCGTCACGGTCACGTATGACCCGAACGTGTGTATTCACGCGGCCGAGTGTGTGCGGCACCTGCCGCCGGTGTTCGACCCGTCGGCGTCGCACTGGATCCGGCCCGAGCGCGCAACCATCGACGAGGTGATCGCGACCGTCACACGCTGTCCGACCGGCGCACTGCAGGCGCTACGCGCCGGCGACGTGCGCGAGGCACCCGATGAGCCCGCGACGGCGACCATCACCGCACGCGGCCCGATCTACCTTCGCGGTGACGTCACGATCAAGGACCACACGGGTGCCGTACTCGCCGCGGGGACGCGCGTCGCGCTCTGTCGCTGCGGTGCGTCCAGGAACAAGCCGTTCTGCGACGGGACCCACCGGACCACGGGATTCAGCGACCCCGGCATTCCGCTCGGCAGTTCCGAGAAGGGCGCATGAAGCGCCCGACGCGCTGATGGCCGATCCGCTCGCGGAGCTGGTGACGTTGCTCGACCTCGAACCTCTCGAGGTCAACATCTATCGCGGACGCAACCGCGACCTCGGCAGTCCGCGCGTCTTCGGCGGGCAGGTGTTCGCGCAGGCGCTGGTGGCGGCGCGTCGCACGGTCGATGGCGCGCGCGAGGCGCACTCGGCGCACGGTTACTTCATCCTGCCGGGTGATCTCGCGGTGCCGATCGTGTACTTCGTGGACCGGTTGCGCGATGGCAAGAGCTTCACGACGCGGCGCGTCACGGCCATCCAGCACGGGCAGGCGATCTTCAACTGTTCGGTGTCGTTCCACGTCGATGAGCCCGGCTTCGAACATCAGGACGTGATGCCCACCGTCCCCGATCCCGAGACGCTCGCGCCCGAACTGCAACTCGTCCGCGAAATGGCGGACCGGATTCCAGAGCGGCTCAGGCCGGTGCTCACGCAGGACCGACCCATCGATTTTCGACCCGTGGAGCCGATCGACCTGTTCAATCCGGGCAAGCAACCGGCGCTGCGCCACCTCTGGTTCCGCGCGCTCGGCACGCTGCCCGATGAGCCGCTCCTGCATCAGGCCGTGCTCGCGTACGCGTCGGACTACGGCCTGCTGCCCACCGCGCTCCGTCCGCACGGCATCGGCTACCGCACACCCGGTCTCATGGTGGCATCGCTCGACCACTGCCTCTGGCTGCATCGCCCGTTTCGTGCGGACGAGTGGTTGCTGTACGTGATGGACAGTCCGATGGCCGCGGGCGCGCGCGCATTCGTGCGCGGCTCGGTCTATTCGCGCTCGGGCGAATTGGTGGCGTCGGTGGCGCAGGAAGGGTTGATGCGCCTCAAGCCCTGACGTCGCGTCGCGCGCGAAGCCGACACTCCGCGGCGCGCGCTGTCCGCACGATGTCGGTCACCGGGCGCTACGGCACCACCGCCGTGGCCTCGATCTCGACCACGGCGCGCGGTTCGATGAGCGCCACGACCTGCACCGCACTCATGGCCGGGAAGTGCTTGCCCATGACATCGCGATAGGCTTGCCCGAGCGCAGCGCCGGCGCTGACGTACGCCGCGCGATCGGTGACGTACCAGGTGAGTCGCACCACGTGCTCAGGGCGCGCACCGGCGGCCTCGAGCAGCGTGACGATGTTGTGGAGCGCCTGTCGCGACTGACCCACGATGTCGTCAGCCACGATCTCCTGTTTCGCGTTCCACCCGATCTGGCCCGCGAGGTAGAGTTGGCGGCCCGTGGCCGCCACGAGGTTGGAGTAACCGCGCGGACGCGCCCAGCCGGCTGGCGCGATGATCTGGTGCGGACTGGGCAGGCTCATGCGCTGGTCTCCGGGTCGGTGGCAAAGCGCGCGCGCAGCGCGGCAGGGAGGGGCGTCGCCTTCTCGCTGTCGAGTGACATCATGACGCGTACGTGGCGAGCGCTCACGCAGCGCGTGCTGCCGCGCTCGATCGTGAGGTCGAAGGTGATCGAGCTCGTGCCGACCGCGTGGACCTGCTGGATCAGGCAGATGCGATCACCGAGGCGGAGTGGCGCCTCGTACTCGATCGTGGCGTGCACGAGCGGAAAGCCGAGGCGATCGCGTCCCACGAGTTCGGTGAAGGGAATGCCGACCGCGCTGCACCAGTCCTCGAACAGCCCGTTGAGCAGCTCGTCGAGCCGCGGAAAGTACGCGATACCCGCCGGGTCGCAGTAGCCGAAGCGGATCTCCGCCTCACGCTCGAAGCGCCACGGCAGTGCGGATCGGAGCGCGTCGCTCACGTGGTCTCCTTGAGGCGGAAGCGCTGCAGCTTGCCCGTATCGGTCTTGGGCAGCGAGGCCACGAACTCCACGAGGCGCGGATACTTGTACGGCGCGATGGTCGCCTTGACATGTTCCTGCAGCGCGCGCGCGAGCGCGTCGTTCCCTTCGTGTCCCGGCTTGAGGACCACGAACGCCTTGACCGCCTGCCCACGCTCGTCGTCGGGCACGCCGACCACGGCGCATTCGCTCACGGCCGCGTGGGCGAGCACCGCGGCTTCGACCTCCGGCGCACCGATGTTGTAGCCCGACGAGATGATGAGGTCGTCCGTGCGTGCCTTGAAGAACACGTAGCCGTCGGCGTCCATGCTGCACGCATCGCCAGTGAGATTCCAGCCGCCTTGCACGTACCTGGATTGGCGATCATCGGCGAGGTAGCGGCAGCCGGTCGGTCCGCGCACGCCGAGGCGTCCGACCTCGCCCGGCGGAAGCGGCTGCACATTGTCGTCGAGCACGGCCACCGTGTACCCGGGTACGGCCTTGCCGATGGCGCCGATGCGCACGTCGGATCCCGAGGCGCCGATGAAGATGTGGATCATCTCGGTGGCGCCAATGCCGTCGAGCATCTCGATGCCCGTGGCCGCACGCCAGAGAGTGCGCGTGGCGTCGGGGAGCGCTTCGCCCGCCGACACCGACTGGCGCAGCGAGCTCGTGTCGAACGTGCCCGGCGACGCCTGCATCGCCAGCGCCATCGCGCGGTACATCGTCGGCGCCGTCCAGGTGATCGTGGCGCGCGTGGCCGCGATCGCTTGCAGCAATTGCTCGGGCGTCGCCTTCTCGAGCAGCACCGTCGAGGCGCGTGCGGCCATCGGGAAGCAGAGCAGGCCGCCCAGCCCGAAGGTGAAGGCGAAGGGCGGCGTTCCGATGCAACGGTCGTCCGCCTTGGCGCGCAGCACCTGCGCCGCGAATCCGTGGCACATGGCCATGACGTCGCGATGGAAGTGCATGCAGCCCTTCGGGACGCCGGTGGTCCCGGACGTGAACGCGATCAGGCAGACGTCGTCCGACGCGGTGGGGCATGCGGCGTACGCTCGCGGGGGCGCGCTGAGCGCGAGGTCGAGCCGGTCGGCGGCGTCGCCGCCCCACGTGCGCACGTGGCGCACGCTCGGCACGTCCGCCGCCGCGGGTGCGAGTTCCGCCATCAGGCGCGCATCGCAGAGCGCCGCGCTGCAGCGGCTCTTCTGCATCACCACGCGCAACTCCACCGAGCGCAGCATCGGCATCGTCGTCACTGCCACGAGGCCGGCCTTGAGCGTGGCGAGCCAAGCGGCCGCCATCCACGGACCGTTGAAGCCGCGAAGGAGAACGCGATTGCCCGGCACGAGCCCCAGCTCGCCGGTCAGCACGTGCGCGATGGCATCCGTCCATCGTTGAAGCTCCGCGTAGCTGATCGTGCGCCAACCGGAGCCCTCGGGTGCGATGATCGCTGGGCGGTCGCCATGCCCCTCGGCTACGGCATCATCGAGCATGAGCACCGCGGCGTTGAGCACCGGTGGGTAGGCGTAGGTGCCGGTCAGGTTCATCACGGGCCACTCCGACTCTGGCGGCAGGCTCGCGCGCGCGAAGCCGTCCACGTGGGCACTCGGATGAAAGGCCATCGGCTACGCCTCCCGCGACCGAACGGCCGCCACGGTCTCACGCCCGATGATGAGGCGCTGCACTTCGGACGCCCCTTCGTAGATGCGCAGCGAGCGGATCTCGCGGTAGAGGCGCTCCACCATGGCGCCGTGCTGGACACCACGTGCGCCATGCAACTGCAGCGCGCGATCGATGATCGACTGCGCGTGCTCCGTGGCCGCGAGCTTGGCCATTGCCGCTTCGCGCGTGGTGCGCGCCCCCGTCGTGTCGCGCAGCCACGCGGCCCGGTAGGTGAGGAGCGCCGCAGACTCGAAGTCGGTCGCCATGTCGCCGAGCGTGGCCTGTGCGAGCGGTTGCTGCGCGAGCGTCGCACCGAACATCGCGCGATTGGTTGCGTACGCGAGCGCCTCATGCAACGCGCGACGCGCGAACCCAAGCGCCGCGCCCGCCACCGTGACGCGAAAAATGTCGAGCGTGCGCATGGCGAGCTTGAATCCGGCCCCCTCGTCGCCCAGCCGGTTCGCGGCCGGTATGCGGCACTGCTCGAAACGCAGCCGGGCCAGTGGATGCGGCGCGATCACGTCCATGCGCTCCGCGATGCTCAATCCCGACGCATCGGCCGGCACCACGAAGGCGCTGATGCCCTTGGCGCCCTTCGATGCCGGGTCCGTGCGCGCGAACACCGTATAGAAGTCGGCGATGCCGCCGTTCGAGCTCCAGGTCTTCTCGCCGCTCAACTCGTAGTGGTCGCCGACGCGCTCCGCCCGGCAGGCCATCGCGCCCACGTCGGAGCCCGCCTCGGGTTCGGTGAGCGCGAACGCGGCAATGGCCTCGCCTGACGCCACGCGGGGCAGCCACTGCTGCCGGAGCTCCGCGCTGCCCTCGAGGCTGATCGCGCCCGAGCCGAGCCCCTGCATCGCGACCGCGAAATCGGCGAGGCCATCGTGTGCCGCGAGACACTCGCGCAACAGCGTCAGGGAGCGCGACTCGATCTCGCCGCTGGCGCCGCCCCACGCGGCCGGCACGCAGTGCTTGAGCCAGCCCGCATCGCCCAGCGCGCGCACCCATGTACGGCACGCCGCATCCGTGTCGTCCGAGTGCGGCACCGGATCGGTCGCCGTCCACGCTTCCACCGCCTTCACGAGCGCCAGGTGACGGTGCTCGAAGAAGGGCCAGGCGAGACGATCGCGCAGCATCGCGTCCATGCTCAGTTGCCCTCGAATACGGGGGCTCGCTTGGCCGCGAACGCCTCGAACGCGCGACGGAAATCGGCGCTCTGCATGCACAACGCCTGCGCCTGCGCTTCCATCTCGAGCGCCTGTTCGATCGACACGCTCCACTCCTGCTGCAGCATCGTCTTGGTCATGCCGTGCGCGAACGTCGGCCCCGCCGCGAGTGCCGCCGCGCGCGCGAGCACGTCCGTCTCGAGCGCGCCGGCATTCACGAGCGCGTTCCAGAAGCCCCACCGCTCGCCCTCTTCGGCGCTCATCGACCGTCCCGTGTAGAGCAACTCGGCCGCTCGTCCCTGCCCGATGATCCGCGGCAGGAGCGCGCAGGCGCCCATGTCGCATCCGGCGAGTCCCACGCGCGTGAAGAGAAAGGCGGTCTTCGCGGCCGGCGTTGCGACGCGAATGTCGCTCGCCATCGCCAGGATGGCCCCGGCGCCCGCGCAGACGCCATCGACCGCGGCAATGATCGGCTGCGGGCAGGCGCGCATCGCCTTGACGAGATCGCCGGTCATGCGCGTGAACATCAGCAGCTCCGGCACCGCCATCGTTGTGAGCGGCTCGATGATGTCGAAGACGTCACCACCGGAGCAGAAGTTGCCGCCCTCGCCCGTCAGCACCACAACCTTGACGTCGCTCGCATACGTGAGCGAACGGAAGAGGTCGCGCAACTCGGCGTACGACTCGAAGGTGAGCGGATTCTTCCGCTCCGGTCGATTGAGCGTGATCACGCCCACGGCGCCGGCGTGCTCGGTCCGCCAGCGGAAGTGCGTGGCCGTGTAGGGCGCCAACGGACGGCGCGAGGCCGACATCGCGTCGGAAGCACTCATTGGGGAGAACCCTCGTGGCGGATGCTCGACTTGAGGTGGCCGAGCAGCGAGTGGAGTTGGGTGCGTTCGCGGGAAGAGAGCTTGCCGAGCAACCGGGCGATCCAGCGTTCATGTGCGCGCGCCATGCTCGCGAACGAGCGGCGTCCGTCGGGCGTGAGGGCCACGATCCAGACGCGACCGTCCTCCGGCGCGCGCCGCCGGGTCACGAGTCCGTCCGCGACGAGCGAGTTCACGAGCCAGGTGACGTTGCCGCCCGTGACGAGCAACCGCTCGGAGAGCGCGCCGAGCCGAAGGCCGTCCGGATTGCGTTCGAGTTGCGCGAGCAGGTCGAAGCGGGGCAGGGAGCTGCCGAACTCGCGTTTGAGCGCCGGCCCGATCTCGCGCTCGATCATCGTGCTGCAGGTGAAGAGGCGGAGCCAGAGACGCAGTGCGTCGTGGTCGTCGTCGCCGAGGCGGGTTTCGGGATCGAGTGCGGTGGCGGTCATGCGAGCTCTCCGCCGTCGATGGCGATCGCCTGGCCCGTCACCGAGCCCGCGTCATCGCGACAGAGCCACGCGACCGCCGATGCGACTTCCGCCGGCGTGATCAGCCGTCCCTGCGGATTGCCAGAGACCAGCGCGGCACGCGCGTCATCCACGCTCCGCCCCGTGCTCGCCACGATCCGCTCGACACTCGCGCTCACGAGGTCGGTGTCGGTGAAGCCGGGGCAGATCGCGTTGACCGTCACCCCCTTGGCAGCGACCTCGCGTGCGAGCGCCCGCGTGAGCCCCACGACGGCGTGCTTCGCGGCCACGTACGCTGTCACGTACGGATAGCCCGTGAGTCCGGCCGTGCTCGCGATGTTCACCACGCGTCCAAAGCGGCGCGCGAGCATGCCCGGCAGGAGCGCGCGCGTCGTCAACACGGCGCCGCGGAAGTTCACGTTGAGCATCCGGTCGAACAACGCGTCGTCGGAGTCGGCGAACTTCGCGCTCTCCGCCGCGCCGGCGTTGTTCACGAGCATGTCCACAGGAGCGGCCGCATTCGCCGCCTCGCATGCGCGGCTCACTTGCTCGGCGTTGGTGACGTCCGCTTCCATTACCAGGGTGCCGGCGGGCAACGTCGCGAGCACGGCGTTCGCGGACGCACGACTCCGCACGAGCAGTGTCACGCGCGCGCCATCGGTGGCCAGGCGCTGCGCGATTGCGGCGCCGATGCCCCGATTCGCGCCCGTCACCAGCGCATGACGCCCCGCCAGCCCGCTCATGTCAGCTCTCCAGGCTTTCGCGTGTCGGCGGGCGCAAGCAACGCGGCGGCGGCGCGTTCGCGCTCCATGAGACGCGCCAGCTGCTGCTGCCCGGAGCGATACTGCGCGGGCCACTCGGCGCCGCTCAACCCCCACTTGGCCGCCTCGAGCAGCGTCCATGCCGGGTTCGTGAGATGCGGTCGCGCGATCGCCACGAGATCCGCGCGTCCAGCCGCAAGAATCGAGTTGACCTGGTCGGCATCCGTGATGTTGCCAACGGCGATCGTGGCGATGCCCGCCTCCTGCCTCACGCGATCAGCGAAGGGCGTCTGGAACATCCGGCCGAACACCGGCTTCTCTTCTTTCGTTACCTGGCCGCTCGAGACGTCGATCATGTCGGCTCCAGCTGCCTTGAACGCCTTCGCGATGATCACCGCGTCGTCATCCGTGTTGCCACCCGGCGCCCAGTCGTGGGCCGAGATGCGCACCGACATCGGCTTGTCCACCGGCCAGACGGCGCGCATGGCGCGGAACACCTCGACGGGGAAGCGCAGCCGGCCCTCGAGCGTCTTGCCGTAGTGGTCGGTACGCAGGTTCGTGAGCGGCGAGAGAAATGCCGAGAGCAGATATCCGTGCGCACAATGCAGCTCGAGCCAATCGAAGCCGGCCCCGGCGCCGCGACGTGTCGCCTGCACGAACTCGTCCTTCACGCGCGCGAAGTCTGCCGGCTCCATGGCGCGCGCCAGCTGCGAGATGCCGCTCAGGTACTGCGTGGCCGACGGCGCGATGAGCGGCCAGTTGCCGTCGTCCAACGGCATGTCGACCGCGTCCCACATCCTCTTCGTCGAGCCCTTGCCGCCCGAATGCCCGAGCTGCAGTCCGATCCTGGACGGCGTCCATTCATGCACGAAGCGCACGATGCGCGCCCATGCATCGCGTTGTGCGTCGGTCCAGAGCCCCGGGCACCACGGCGTGATCCGTCCTTCGGGCGACACGCACGTCATCTCGCAGAAGACGAGTCCCGCACCGCCCGCAGCTCGGCTGCCCAGGTGCACGAGGTGCCACTCGGTGGGCATGCCGTCGTTCGTCGCGGAGTACTGCGCCATCGGCGACACGACCACGCGATTGGCGAGCGTCAATCCGCGCACGGTGTACGGCGTGAACATCGGCGTGAGCGGCGCAGCCTCCGCGGCCGCCGGCGCGGCCTCGGCGCGTGCCGCCCCGGTCACAGTCGGCGCGAACGGAGTGGCATCCCGCGCGGCCGGACCATCGAGCGCATGCCGACCCGCGAACCAGCGCTCGAAGGCCGCCACGTACGCGGGATCGCGCACGCGCAGGTTCTCGTGCGAGATGCGCTGCGAGCGCGTGAGCAGCGAGTACGCGAACTGCTCCGGCGCGAACTGCGCGTAGCGGTCCACATGCTCGAACCACTCGGTGGAATTGCGCGCCGCGTTCTGGAGCTTGAGCACCTCCACCGAGCGTTCCGCCTGGTAGCGCGTGAGCGCAACGGGAATGTCACCCCTGGCGGCGGCGAGTTGCTGGTCCAGCGCGATCGCATCCTCGAGCGCGAGCTTGGTCCCCGAGCCGATCGAGAAGTGCGCCGTGTGCGCGGCGTCTCCGAGCAGGACGAGTGGCACGGCGCGGCCGTCGACGTCGAGCGTGTGCACCCACGACTGGCACGTGACACGCGGAAAACGGATCCACATCGCCGACCCGCGCAGGTGCGCCGCGTTCGACCAGAGGGGCGCCCCCTCGAGAAACGGGGCGAAAAGCTTCTCGAGGTACGCGATCGTCTGCGGCGCGTCCATCGCATCGAGGCCGGCCGCGAGCCACACCGACTCCGGCGTCTCGACGATGAAGGTGCTCGTCCCCTCGTCGAAACGATACGCGTGCGCCTGGAACCAGCCGTGCTCGGTCTCGACGAACGCGAAGGTGAACGCCTCGAATCGACGCGGCGTCCCGAGCCAGACGTAGCGACATTGGCGCAGGTCGACATTCGGCTTGAAGCTCGAGGCGAACTGGTCGCGCGTACGCGAGTTGAGGCCGTCTGCCGCTACCACAAGGTCGGCGCCGATGACGCGCGCGATCGTCATTGCGTCGACGGAGTCGCGCTCGAATGCCAGCTGCACGCCCAACGCGCGACAGCGTGCCTGGAGCAGCGTCAACAGCGCCTTGCGCCCCACGCCAGCAAAGCCGTGGCCGCCCGAGCGGATCACCTCACCACGGAAGTGGACCTGGATGTCGTCCCAGCGATGCAGACCGTCGCGGATCAGCTTGCCTGATACCGTGTCGGCCGCGCAGAGGTTCTCGACCGTCTGGTCCGAGAGCACCACACCCCAACCGAACGTGTCGTCCGCGCGATTCCGCTCGATCAGCGTCACCTCGGCGCGCGGGTCGCGCTGCTTGAGGAGAAGGGCGGAGTAGAGGCCGCCAGGACCGCCGCCGAGAATCGCCGAACGCACGTGGGAGCTCCGGACTCGAGTCCCCACTACGGTACGGCAAAGTCCTTCAAATTTCAAGTATCCGTTTCCCGTACGGCCACCGTCGTGGCCGCTTGCTCGCCTCGTGCCGGGGGACATCTTCCTCCGTATTCCCTCAGCCCACGTCGCCATGCGCCGCCGCCAGTTCAGTCGCACCATGTTGGGCGCCCTGAGCGCCGTCGCCATTCCCGCGATGGGGAGCTCGACCGAAGCGGTCTCGAACGCTCGAGGCCGGCGTCGCGCCGCGCCCACATCCGAGAGCGACGACGCCCTCCGCGTCGACGGCGCCCGCATCAACGCGCAGCTCGCCCAGTTGGCCGCGTTCGGCAAGAACCCCGAGGGCGGCGTGAGCCGCACGGCCTACAGCGACGCCGATCTCGCCGGCCGAACGTGGCTGCAGGGCGTCTTCCGCGACGCCGGGCTCACGCCACGCATCGATGCCGCAGGCAACATCATCGCACGCGTCGAGGGCAGCGAGGCATCACTCAAGCCGATCCTCATCGGTTCGCACATCGATTCGGTGCCGGGCGGCGGCAACTTCGACGGCGACGTCGGCACACTCGCCGCCATCGAGGTGGCGCGCACACTGCTCGCGGCCAAGCGCGCGCTCCGCCATCCGCTCGAGGTCGTCTGCTGGCAGAATGAGGAGGGCGGACTCGTGGGCAGTCGCATCATGAGCGGCGAGTTTGCCGCCAGTGAGCTCGAGTCGCGCGCCAACTCCGGGAAGACGCTCCGCGAAGGCATCACCTTCATCGGCGGCGACGTTGCGCTCCTCGCCGAGGTGAAGCGGGAAGCGGGCAGCCTCGCCGCCTACGTCGAGCTGCACATCGAGCAGGGCGGCACCCTCGACGCCAAGAAGCTCGACATCGGCGTCGTCGAGGGGATCGTCGGCCACTACGAGTGGGCCGCCGAAGTGAAGGGCATGCAGAACCATGCCGGCACCACCGCCATGAACAGCCGCCACGACGCGTTGCTCGCGGCGTCCAAGTTCGTCCAGATGGTCAATCGCGTGGCCTTGGGGCTGCCCGGCCGCCAGGTGGCCACGGTCGGTCGCATCCAGGCGTTCCCCGGCGCCGCCAACGTCATTCCCGGCCGCGTCACGATGTCGATCGATATCCGCGACCTGAGCGCCGCCGTCGTGCGCACGATCATCGAACGCATCGAGAAAGAGGCCAAGGTCATCGGCGACGCGTCCGGCACCACCTTCACGATCACGCCGGTCAATCACCACCTGCCCTCGATGGCCGACCCGCGCATCCGCGAGATCGTGCGGCGCTCCGCGCAATCGCTCGGCCTCTCCACCCTCACCCTGCCGAGCGGGGCGGGGCACGACGCGCAATCGGCATCGATGCTCGGTCCCATGGGCATGATCTTCATCCCGAGCGTGGGCGGCATCAGCCACGCGCCGCAGGAATTCTCGAAGCCCGCCGACATCACCAACGGCGGCAACGTGCTGTTGCGCACGGTGCTGGCGCTCGACGACTGGGGGGCGGCGGGACGCTGAGGCCGGGTGTTGACATAGGGTAAGGGGGTATGTAGACTTATACCCCTGGAGGGTACTGTCCTCCACTCCTGATCGAGCCGCGTCGCACGACGCGACCGAACGACACCACCCGCCATGCCGCGCGCCCTCACCGTCCTTCCGTCCGATTCCGCGCCGCCGCCCCAGCCCGCGCGCCCCGCCGCGCCCGGCGCCGTCACTCTGCGCATTCCGGTGAGCGGCATGACCTGCGCGGCCTGTCAGGCGCGCGTGCAGCGCACGTTGCAGAAGCAGGCCGGCGTCAGCGACGCCTCCGTCAACCTCATGATGAAGACGGCCACGGTCATCTTCGACCCGCGGGCCGTCACGCCGGAGCACCTTGTGTCCGCCATTCGCGAGTCGGGCTACGGCGCCGAATTCGCGGATCCGGCGCAGACCGCGTTCGAGGAGCAGGAAGCGCGTGACCACGCCACGGCCGAGGAGTTCAGCGACCTCAAGCGCAAGGCGATCATGAGCGGCATCGCCGGTATTCTCGCGATGGTCGTCTCGATGCCGCTCATGCACCAGCTCGCGGCCATGAACCACGGACACGCTGGCGTGGATCCCCTCATGCGCTGGTCGAGCTCGGCGCTCGATCCCGCGTTCCGCGCCATCGTGCCGTGGGCCTACGCGCTCCCGGCCGCCGCCCTCGCCTGGACGCTGCTCGTCATCACGCTTGGCGTCATGCTCTGGGCGGGCCGCCAGTTCTACATCCGCGCGTGGGCCGGTCTTCGGCACCGCACCGCGGACATGAACACGCTGATCGCCATCGGCACTGGCGCGGCGTTCGTGTACTCCGTCATCGCGACGGTCGCACCATCGCTCTTCACCGACAACGGCCTCACCCCCGACGTCTACTACGAGGCGGTCATCATCATCACCGCCCTCATCCTCACCGGCAACGCCTTCGAGGCGCGCGCCAAGCGCAACACCGCCTCGGCGTTGCGTGCGCTCGTGCAACTGCAGCCCCGGTCAGCGCGCGTCGTGCGCTTCGGTCAGGAAGTCGATGCGCCCATCGACACGGTGGAAGCGGGCGAGATCGTCCTCGTGCGACCGGGCGAACGCCTGCCCGTCGACGGCGAAGTCGTGAGCGGCGAGAGCGCCGTCGATGAGTCGATGCTCACCGGCGAGTCGATGCCCATCGCGAAGAAGGCCGGCGACCGAGTCATCGGTGGCACCATCAACGGCACCGGTGCCTTCCGTTACCGCGCCACGACGCTCGGCGCCAACTCGGTGCTCGCGCAGATCGTGCGCCTCATGCGCGACGCGCAGGGCTCGCGTGCGCCGATCCAGGCACTCGCCGATCGGATCTCCGGCATCTTCGTGCCGGTGGTCATCGGTATCGCGCTTGCAACGTTCGCCGCCTGGTACCTCCTCGCCGAGACCGCGCCCCTCATGCGCGCCTTCGCCGCGTCGGTCGCGGTGCTCATCATCGCGTGCCCCTGCGCCATGGGGCTCGCCGTACCGACCGCCGTCATGGTGGCCACGGGCAAAGGCGCCGAGCTCGGCGTGCTCGTGAAGGGCGGGGAAGCGTTGCAGCGCGCCGGTGACGTGCAGGTGATCGTGCTCGACAAGACGGGTACCGTCACGGAAGGACGTCCGACAGTCACCGACATCGTGGTCGCGGCGGGTTCGCGCTACGCCCCGCCAGGCGGCTCCGACGCGTTGCTTGCGCTCGTCGCCGGACTCGAAGTGGCGAGCGAACATCCCATCGCCGGCGCCATCGTGCGCGCGGCGCAGGATCGTGGCCTCGCGCTCGCCGTGCACGAGCGCTTCCAGTCGCAGACGGGACGTGGCGCGACGGGCGTTGTCGGTGGCGTCGCCGTCGCCGTGGGCAACGCCGCCCTGATGGCCGAGTGGGCGATCGATGTCGCATCGCTCCAGCAGGACTCGGAACGCCTCGCCCGTGAGGGCAAAACCGCGAGCTTTGTCGCGGTCGACGGTGCGCTCGTTGGTGTCATCGCGGTCGCGGATCCGATCAAGCCTGCATCGCGCGACGCGATTGCGCGGATGCGCGCCCTCGGCCTCGAAGTCGTGATGCTCACGGGTGACAACGCCGTCACTGCCAACGCGATTGCCGCGCAAGCCGGCGTTGCGCGCGTCGTCGCCGGCGTCCTGCCCGAGGGCAAGGTGGCCGAGATCAAGCGGCTGCAGGCCGAGGGGAGGGTGGTGGCGATGGTCGGCGACGGCATCAACGATGCGCCCGCGCTCGCACAGGCGGACGTCGGCATGGCGCTGGGTTCTGGTACCGACGTCGCCATCGAGTCGGGAGACATCGTGCTGATGCGCGGCGACTTGCATGGCGCCGTCCACGCCATCGAGCTCTCGCGCCGCACGATGCGCACGATGCGGCAGAATCTCTTCTGGGCGTTCGCGTACAACGTGGTCGGCATTCCCGTCGCGGCCGGCGCGCTCTACCCGGCCTTCGGCTTGCTGTTGAGTCCCATCCTCGCCAGTGCGGCGATGGCGTTCAGCTCGGTGTCGGTCGTCGGCAACTCGCTGCGACTGCGCCGCGCGCGCTTCGCTTGACCGTCCCGATCCTCAAGGAGTCACCGGCATGTCATCCAGGCTCACCCGCACCGCACGTCGGGCGCAAACGTCGAAACTCGCCGGGCCGAACCTCGCCGCGTCCACGGCAGAAGCGCCGAGCGCCATCTGCGGCTGCGGCGCGCACGACACCGACGATGCTCGCAAGGCCGTTGGCGTCGACGCAGGCATAAAGGCGCGCAACCTCACGCGCCTTCGCCGCATCGAGGGACAGGTGCGCGGCCTGCAGAAGATGGTCGAGGATGACCGCTACTGCGCCGACATCATGACGCAGATCGCCTCGGTACACGAGGCGCTCCGCGCCGTGGGACGCGAACTGATGCGCAATCACCTCCGCCACTGCGCGTCGGGCGCCATTCGCACGGGGGAGAGCCAGGCGGAGTCGATGTACGACGAGCTTGTCGACATGATGTACAAGCACAGTCGCTGAGGCCGTGGCAGCGGGGCCCGTTGGTCGTCCTTGAGGGCAGTACCTCGACCGGAATCGGCCAACGCAGGGCTCCAATCGCAATTGGGTCTTGAGCAGGACCACCTGGGCACACTAAACTCATTGCAACTCAATGACTTGCCCCCGTAGCTCAGGTGGATAGAGCAGCGGTTTCCTAAACCGTTGGCCGGGAGTTCGAGTCTCCCCGGGGGTATCGCACACCATCAACCGAATGACCGCCAAGAAGAAATCATCAGGCCGCCCATCGCGCGGCCGCTCACGACGTCGCAAGCCGTCGCCATACGGCCCCGAGGTCGTCGAACACGCGACCTCGCATCCGACCTCGCGCAACGCCTATCAGGAAACGCGCGAATGGCTGCTCAAGCAGCATGGTCCCATCTGCGCGTACTGCGGCAAGCAGTTCCCGACGCGCACCATGACCTTGGATCACGTCACGCCGCGCCGCGGCCAGACCGCGTATGACCGGCGCGACAACCTCGTGCTCGCCTGCAAGACCTGCAACTCGGCCAAGGCCGACGCGCCGATCTTGAAGTTCCTGCTCGAGAAGCGCACGCGCGCCAAGAACCTCGCGCGCTTCGGCAAGCACCTGAGTCCGATGCTGGTGAAGATCGCGCGAGACCTCGCCGGACCAGGTCCGCTGACGGTCAATCCGTTCGAGAAGGGCGAGAAGTCGCCGTACGCCGACTGAACGAAAACGCGCGTCGGACTCGGCGCGCGTTTCACGTGGCAACTATCGGTACGGCGTTCCGCCACCGCTCGGGCCGCTCGACGGACGGCCGCTAGCCCCACCGCCGCTCGAGCCACCACGGCCGCCGCCGCTCGAACCGCCTCGCCCGCCACCGCTGGCTCCACCGCGACCACGACCGCCGCCGCGCCGCGGACCGCCACCACCGCCGCTGCCGCCGCCAGTGCTCGGCCCGCCGCTCGTCCCACCGGGACGACCGCCGCCACCACCACCACCACCACCGCCACCGCCACCATGCTGCGCACGCCGCGCCGCCTTGGCCGCCGCATTCGCCCGCGCCTTGGCCTTCTCCGCACGGATGGCCGCGATGCGCTCGGCGTGCGGCACCTCGAGCTTCTCCGCCGGCTTGGCCGTGTAGTCGAAGTCGGGCAGCGTTACGCGTGGCAGTCGCTTGCCGATCGCCTTCTCGATGTTGCGAAGGTCCGCTTCCTCTTCCGGCGACACGAAGGTGAACGCTTCGCCCGTGAGTTCCGCGCGCGCCGTACGGCCCACGCGATGGATGTAGTCCTCGGGCACCTCGGGCACGTCGAAGTTCACCACATGGCCCAGCGCCTCGACGTCGATGCCGCGTGCGGCGATGTCGGTGGCCACGAGCACGCGGTAGCTGCCGTCCTTGAAGCCGGCGAGCGCTTGCGTGCGCTGCGCCTGTGACCGGTTGCCGTGAATCCGCTCAGCGGCGATGCCCGCCTTCACCAGCTGCGCCTGCAGGCGGTTCGCGCGGTGCTTCGTGCGCGTGAAGACGAGCGCTTCCTTCATGTCGCCCGACTGCAGCAGCCGGAGGAAGAGTTGCGTCTTGAGCTCCTGCGCCACGGGGTAGAGCGCCTGCGTGATCCCCTTGGCCGGCGCGGCGGTGCGCTCGAGGTTGATCTGCGCGGGGTTGTGCAGCAGCTCGCGCGAGAGCACCGCGATCGGGCCCGGCATCGTCGCGGAGAAGAACAGCGTCTGTCGCTTGGCCGGGATGTGGCGCAGCACCCGCTTGATGTCGGGCATGAACCCCATGTCGAGCATGCGATCCGCCTCGTCGAACACCAGGAACTCGAGCTTGTCGAGCTTCGCGTACGGTTGCTTGAAGTGATCGAGCAGCCGCCCCGGCGTCGCGATCATGACATCGACCCCCGTGCGGAACGCATGCTCTTGCGGTCCCATGCCGACACCGCCGAACACCGCGGCCCCCGTGAGCGGCGTGTGGACCGCGAAGTCGTTCATGCTCTCGAGGATCTGCGCCGCGAGTTCACGCGTCGGCGTCAGCACCAACGCGCGCGTCACGCCGCGCGGCTTGTCGAGCAGCTTGTGCAGGATCGGCAGGATGAACGCGGCCGTCTTGCCGCTGCCCGTCTGGGCGCACGCCAGCACATCGCGGCCCTCGAGGGCCGGCGGAATGGAATCCGCCTGGATGGGCGTGGGGCGGGTGAAGCCCAGATCCTTGAGCCCTTGCTGGAGGCTCGGGTGCAGCTTGAGTGACGCAAATGACACGCGATCGATCCCTTGTATGAGTGTCTGCAATCTCGCCGATTGCGGGCGTGTCCGGCACTGCGAACATCCTCGCGGAAAGGCGGTCCACCGCTCATCGTTCCCCGATGCCTGACCCGACCTCGCGCCGCTACACCGCACCGTTCCTCTTTGGCGTCATCGAGCTGCCCTTCAGCGCCGCCGTCGGCATGCTGCAGATGGCGGTGCCGTTCTGGCTCGCACGACAGGGCCTCTCGATCGCCGAGATCGGCGCGGTGTCCGCCGTCGGCTTCATGCCCCATGCGTGGAAGTTCGCGTGGATGCCGCTGCTCGACACCGGCATGCGGCGCCGCACCTGGTTCTTCATCGCCACCAGCATCGTCGCCGTCTTTCTGGGCGCCGTCGTGCTCTTTCCCGATCCTGCGCACCACCTGCGCACCTACACGCTGCTCATCGTCGGCGCGCAGGTCGGCGCCGCCACCACGTCGTCGGCCGTCGATGCGCTCATGGCCCTCACCGCCGACCCGGCGCAGCGCGGGCGCGCCGCCGGCTTCAAGATGGCCGGCAACGTGGGCGGCATCAGCGTGCTCGGCGCGCTCCTCATCTGGCTCAACGAGTGGGCGACGCCGACCACCGTTGGCCTCGTCATCGTTGCCATCACGATTGCCACCGCGGCGTGCGGCCTCTTCCTCGGCGACGAGCCGGTCATCGAGTCATCGGCACCCGGTACGCATCCGCTTAGCGCGGCCGTGGCGCGCGTACAGGGCATCTTCGTCGATCTCTGGTCCACCGTGAAGAGCCGCGCCGGGTGGACCGGCATCGTGATGTGTGCCGCGCCCGTGGGAGCGGGAGCACTCGTCAACCTGCTCACCGGCATCGCGCACGACTATCAAGCGGACGCGCACTTGGTCGAACTGGTGGACGGACCCGTGGGCGGCATCCTCGCGGCGACGGGCGCGATCATCGGCGGATTCCTGATCAATCGCATGAACCGTCGCGTCGCATACTGCGTCTTTGCCGGTGCCACCGCGTGCTGCGCGCTCGCGATGGCCGCGTCGTCCATGTCGCCGACCACGTACGCCGCAGGCTCGCTGTCCTACCGGTTCTTCAACGGCATCACCATGGCGGCATTCGCGGGCATGATCCTCGAGATGGTCGCGCATGGGCGCGCGGTGGCCACCACCTTCACGCTCTTCGTGGCCGTGTCTAATCAGGCGATCAGCGTGGTCACCTGGCTCGACGGCCTGGGCAGCAAGTTCAACGACATGGGCGCGCGTGGGACCGTCCTCACCGACGCGGTGCTGACGTTCGCGGGCATCGCTGTCGTCGCCCTCATGATGCTCTTCCTCAGGGGACGACCGGCTGCGGCTGCCCCCCCGCACGCGCCGAGCGCAGCAGCGCCTCGATGACCGCCATGTTGGCGGCGCCTTCGCTCGCCGGGTAGCGCACCGCAGCCGGCTTGCCCGCGCGCCTCGCCAGCGCCTGATCCGCGAAGTGCTCGACCATCAGCTGGTACTGGTCCACGCCCGCGAACGGCAGGCGCTCCGTCTCGCGTCCACGCGCGAGCACGAGGTCCACGCCGTCGGGCCGCGCCACGAACGACGCATCGGCCGCCAGCGTCGCGTCGGTGCCCGCCACCTGCACCGCTTCGCATCGCTCCATCGTGAGCGCGCAGTCGAAGTGCGCCACGAGTCCGTCGGCAAAGCGCAGCGCGCCCGAGAGCGCCGTGTCCACGCCGTCGCCGCCCCACGTGGCCCACGCCTGCACCTCCACGGGCTCCGCGCCGGCGAGCGTACGGCTCGCGTTCACGCAGTAGCAGCCCACATCCATCAAGGCGCCACCGCCCAGCGCCGCGACGAACCTCACGTCGCCCGGACGCGTGAGCTTGAAGGTGAACGCGCTGCGGATCGCGCGTGGCGCGCCGACTGCACCCTCGCGCACCAGCGCGATCATTCGCTCCGTGCGCGGATGGAACCGGTACATGAACGCTTCCATCAGCAGCACGCCGTTCGCGCGTGCCGCCGCGTCCATCTCGCGACATTCGGCCGCGGTGAGCGCCAGCGGCTTCTCGCAGAGAATGTCCTTGCCCGTTTCGGCTGCCGCGATCGTCCATGGATGGTGCAGGGAATTCGGCAGCGGGATGTAGACGGCCTGGACGCGCTCGTCGGCCAGCAGCTCCTCGTAACTGCCGTAGTGCACGGCGAAACCACCATCGGCCGCGAACGTCGAGGCCCGTGCCGCGTCGCGACTCGCCACGGCGTGCAGGCGCCCGTTGCACGACGCGCGAATGGCCGGATTGACGAGCTTGCGGCCGATGTTGGCCGTGCTCAGCACGCCCCAGGCAATGGACGCTGACATGTTCGAGCGGGAAGGGAAGCGAAGCGGCGCGCCGACGGCGCAGCGGAACGCTTGAGCTTACTCGCCGGCGCCCATCAGGGCAGCGCTGCGCGCATGACTGCAGCGCTTACGGTGTCAGTGTGCGTCGAACGCTTCAGTCGCGCGCTGCCTCGCGGGTGGTTCGGGCCAGCGAGACGGTTCTTGTGCGGATCCTCCGCACCGTGTCCATCGGAATCCGGATGGTCGCGATCGTCTCGGCTTCGCCGGTGCGCGAGGTGAAGCGGACCTCGAGCGTGTCACCAGACCAGAGCTGCTCGGCTGGGAGGTCGACGCGCCACGCGTGGGCGGCCAGTGCGCTGTGCGAGACCACCGCGCTGGAGATCGACGGGCGCAACGCCGTGCGGCTCCCAGGCAGCTCAGCGGACACGACCGCGTCGCTCGCGATCGTGAGGCAGAGAACGCCCCGTCCAGTCCGCGGGTCGCGTTCAATGCGTGGCATCGGAGCTTGCTCGGCGAGCGACATCGGCTGGACCGGGTCGAGCACCGTCACGCGCACCGCCATCTGGCCGGACGCGCTGGGGCCCTGGCTCCGCGCGGCTGTGGGCGCCAATGCCAGCCCACTCGCGAGCGCGAGGGCGGCCAGGATCCGATGCGGCGGCGAGAGGGTAGGAGGGCGCGACATACCCTTCCGAGTCTCGACCGATCGGAGCGTCGATTAACAACCCCCCGCTTGCCCTGCCGCGCCGAAGTGGCGATTTTAAAAGGCTTTACCAGACCCACTCATCCCTGACGCATGACGGTTCCCATGAACAGCAAGGCGAGCAGCTCCGGCGATGACGCGCTGGAGAATGCCATCGACTGGATTCGCCTGAACACGAAGACGATCGGCATTGCCGCCGTGGTGATCGCGGCCGCCGTCGCTGGCTGGATGCTCTATCAGGACAGCGAGGTCAACAAGGAGAACGCGGCGGGCAAGGCGTACTTCGAGGCCCAGCGCTCAGTCGCAGCCGGCAACCTGCCGCTCGCGCAGGCCGACCTCGAGAAGATGCTCCCGCGCTATCATGGCACCACGTCCGGGACGCTGGCGGCGATTCTGCTGGCCCAGGTGAACTATCAGGGCAGCAAGTTCGCCGAGGGGGTCAAGATCCTCGAGGCGGCGCAGGTGTCCGCACCGGGCCAGTTGGCGGCGGCGGTCCAGTCCATGATCGCGTCGGGGCTGGTCGACCAGAAGAAGTACGCCGACGGCGCCAAGGCGTACGTCAAGGCGGCTGAGTTGGCCGCGCCCGGAAGCGAGCGCGAGGGCTTCCAGGTGGAGGCCGCGCGGGCTTGGCAGCTGGCCAATAACCCGACAGAGGCGCTCAAGCTCTACAAGGCGATCGTCGAGAACCAGGAGTCGGTCCACGGCGCCGAGGCCCGCGTGCGGATCGGCGAGATCGAGGCGGCCGCCGCGAAGTAGTTCGCGCGGCCGGGAGCAGGCAGCAGTTGGGGGCGCGCCGAATTC
>JANYHJ010000018.1 GCA_025359135.1 Gemmatimonadota bacterium
TGGCCGTGGAACCACGGGCCGATGACGAGGTGATTCGCGCCGGCCGTGTCGGTCTTCTCGAGTGCGGCGAACGACGCCTGCGGACCGTACGCGTCTTCCTGGTCCCAGAAACCGCCGACGGTGAGCGTGGGGATCGTGGTGTGCGTGAGGTAGTGCTGCACGCCGCGCGCCTTCCAGACGTCGTCGTAGGCGGGATGCTCGATGAAGCGCTGCCAGGTGGGCCACTTGGCGGCGCCGGTCGCGCTGGCGAGCGAGTCGAGCGTGGGGAAGGCGCGATACCAGTCGTAGGTGTCCCAGCGACCGATGTTGAGCGGGCCCGTGCCGGCCGCCTTGGATTCGCGTCCGTGCACCCACTCGATGCCGTAGCTCTGGCGGAAGGCGCCCTGATGGAAGAAGTCGTCGCCCATCCAGGTGTCGACCATCGGCGCCTGCGGACTCATGGCCTTGAGCGCGGGATGCGGCTCGACCATGGCGGCGTTGACGAGGAAGCCGGGATACGAGATGCCGAGCATGCCGACCTTCTTGTCGGCCTTGGGCTCGTGAGCGAAGAGCCACTCGAGCGTGTCCCACGTGTCGGTGGCTTCGTCGATGCTCTTCGGGTCGCGACGATCGCGCGGCGGACGGTTCATGACGAACTCGCCAGCCGACTGGTGCTGCCCACGGATGTCCTGGAACACGAAGACGTAGCCGTCGGCCATCAGCTCCTTGAACGCGACCATGATGTTCTCGGTGCCGCCCCAGCCCTCGGTGCCGTACGGCGTGCGCGAGAGCAGAACGGGCAGCGGGCCGCGTGCGTCCTTCGGCACGAGGACGACGGTGAAGAGTTCGACGCCGTCGCGCAGCGCGATGCGCACGTCGCGGCGCTCGAAGCGGGAGGCGATGTCGGCGTCGGAACGGCGCGCGCAGGCGAGCGGCGCGAAGGCGACGAGTGTCAGCAGGGCAATGCGGCGCATGGCAATCACGAAGTCGGGTGAGAGTCGTAGAGTATCACGCGGTGAGTCGCCCTGCACGGGCTGGCGCATGACCGACGCGCCCGCGCTCCCGACGTCGAGAGGCGCCGAGCGTTCACCCGAGCTGCTCGAACAGGTTGTTGACGTTGTTTGCGACACGCAACGCGTTCCGTTGCGACGGCCGGATGAGCCCCGCGGTTGCGGCGTGGTCGATCCACGCGAGCAGCGCGTCGTAGAAACCACCGACGTTGAGCACGCTCACCGGTTTGGCGTGGAGTCCCAAGTGCAGCCACGTCCAGACTTCCATCAATTCGTCGAGCGTCCCGATACCGCCGGGGAGCGCGACGAACGCATCCGCGAGCTCCGCCATGCGCGCCTTGCGCGCGTGCATCGAGTCCACGAGCTCGAGGCGCGTGAGCGCCTGATGGCCGATCTCGCGACCAGCGAGATGTCGCGGCAAGACCCCAATTACCTGCCCACCTGCCGCGAGTGCCGCGTCGGCGAGCACGCCCATCAGTCCAATCGCAGCGCCGCCGTAGACGATGGTGATGCCGCGCGCGGCAGCTTCACGTCCGAGCTCGCGCGCGCACCCGGCGAAGCGCGCGTCAACGCCGAGTGCGGAGCCGCAGAAGACCGCGAGCTGCTTCACGGGCGCGAGTGACTGTGGGGCGCGGTGACTGAACAGGTACAGGTATCACGCACGAGCAGGCGTCGCGCGGGCTACTTGCCCGGGTGATACGTGCGCTCCGTGTGTCCGACCAGCTGCGACGGGTAGTAGTAGACCTCGCGCAGTCCGCCCGACACGTAGCGCTGCGCCTGGTCGTTGAAGTGCTTCGACTTCGGGTCGCCGCTTTCGCCGCCGGCGGTGACGGCGCGTGCGTGCACGCTGTCGGCGAATTCGACCACGGCCACGAACGAGTTTCCGCTCGTGCCGTACCACTTCTTCGTGCCCGGGTACGCACGTGCGCCGAACGACGCCAGCGAGCCCCAGCGTGACGACGTGAACGGCACCGGAACGCTCGGCGCCGCATCGTTGAACGGATGCACGATGTCGTCGGTGAGGCGCTGGAAGCGGTTGATGTCGCCCCACGGCGTCTTCCACTTGCCGAAGTCGTTGGTGAGCTGGTCGACGGCGGTCGAGAGCGCGGCCAGTCGCGTGGCAGCGGGCGCCTTGCTGGCGATGAAGTCGTAGACGGTGATGTCCTCCGACTCCGCGTCGGAGCGCGTGAGGCGCCACATCTCGTCGCCCCAGAATTCGGCGACCGAGGTGGCCACGGAGTTGGCGGCCCAGCGGCGGTCCCACGCCTTGAGCGTCGCGATCGGCTCGGCGAGCTTGGCCTTGAGCGGATCGCCGGCAGCCAGCTGGTCGTACGCGGTGAAGAGCGGCGGCAGGAGCTGTGCGAAGGCGGGCAACTCACTGTCGAACGCGGCATCGATGACGCGCTGCGGAGTAAAGTCGCTGCGCGCGCTCAACACCTTGGCCGCATGCACACCGCGCGGGTTCTCGACTCCCATTTCCATGTAGCGCGGATAGGCCTCGCGCTTGGGGCTCGCGCTGCCCGAGACGGAGAAGGGCCAGTTGTTGGTGTTCTGGATCCAGCCCGTGGACGGATTGAACATGTTCGGTGAATCGTCGACCGAGTGCGTGCCCTGCCACTCCGTGGCCGGGTCGGAACCATCGACCGGCTTCCGCCAGTCGAAGCTCGTGCTGCGCTTCGGGATGAAGTTGGCGTGGAAGTACGCGATGTTGCCCTGCGCGTCGGCGAAGACCGTGTTGTTCGACGAGTTGGTGTGCAGGTCCATGACCTTCCGGAACTCGGCCAGGTTGTGCGTCTTGGTGCGCAGGTACGACTGCTGCAGCGCCTTGAGCGGCTCGTTCATGAGGCGCACGCTGATCCACTTGCCGCTGAGCTCGCGCACGACGGGTCCGTGGTGGGTGCGGAAGACGGTGACCTTGCGCGTGGCCATGCCGCTGGACGTCTTGTACGCGAGCGTGATCACCTCGGACGTGACGGGCCGCTCGAGCTTGCCGTACTTGTAGGTGAAGCCGTCGCCGGCCTTGCTGACGGTCTCGAGATACTCGTCCTGGTTGTCGACGCCGCTCGAGGTGTGCATCCACCCGGCCTTGTCGTTGAAGCCCTGATAGATGAAGAACTGTCCCCACGTGGCCGCACCGTAGGCATTGAGCCCCTCACCGCTCGTGACTTGCAGCTCCGAGCGGAAGAAGAACGAGGTGTGCGGGTTGATCCAGAGGAGCGCGTGCTTCGACGCCGTGTTCCTGGGCCCGATGGCGAACCCGTTCGAGCCGGTCGGTTCCTCGAGCGGACCGTCACCACGCGGCGTGCCGGCGGGACGTGCGCCGCCGAGCTTGTAGAACGCGGCCAATTGCGCGAGGTCGATGCGCTCGATGTCGCCTCCGATGCTCCCTTCGCTGAAGCTGAGCGCCATCCACGGCGCGAAGCGCGTGAGCACGCGCGGCTTCACGTCAGGGTGCGTGGCGAGGTAGTAGTTGAGGCCATCAGCCCAGCCGTCCATGACGGCCTTGAGCCACGCGGGCGCGGTGGCGTAGCGCGCCTTGAGGTCGGTGGAGTCGATGAAGAGGTGCATGCGCAGGTCGCGCGCGAGTGCGGCCTCGCCCTCCGCTTCCGCGAGGCGGCCCATCGCGTTGAGGTAGTTCACCTCGATGCGATTGAAGTCGTCCTCGGCCTGCGCGTACATCATGCCGAAGATGGCGTCGGCATCCGTGGGGCCGTTGACGTGCGCGATGCCCCAGTCGTCGCGCGTGATCGTGACCTTGGCGGCGCGATCGGCCCAGCGGGCGGCGTCCTGCGCGTCGGTGAGCGGACGCGCGCTGATGAGACAGAGCGCGGCGAGGGCGAGCAGGCGGTGCGTCATGCGGCAGTCTCGAAAGGGGCGGCCCGCGGCCAGGGCGCCGCGCAGCGTGTGCCGAAAGATGCCGCCGCTACGCGCTTCGCGCGAGTTCGTAGCGCACGACCGTCGATCCCGGCGGCGCATCCGGATCTTCACCCTCGCCCACGAAGGTGAAGCCGGCCTTGACGAGCACGCCGATCGACGCGTCAAGGTGGGAGAGCGTGTGCGCGATGACGCGCCGCACCTGCGGCTGGTGCAGGGCGAACTCGCACATGGCGAGCACGGTCTCGGTGGCGTAGCCGCGACGACGGTGCGCCGTGAGGATGCCGTAACCGAGCTCCACCATGCCCTCGCCGTCGGGCGGCGCCTTGAAGCCGCCGAGGCCGACGAGCAGCTCGGGTGCGTCATCAAGCGGCCGTCGCACGACATAGTAGAGGCACCAGTCGCGATCCGTCGGCCTCGACGAGAGCGCGGCGATCGTCCAGCGAATCGCGTCGGCGTTGTAGAGTTCGGGCGGCCAGGCCGGCGGGACGGGCACGCCAAGCGCCCGCTCGAGCGCCACGGGGCCCTCGAGGTCGGCCTCCAGCATCGCGAGACTCGCGGGCAGGAGGGTGAGGCGCGCGGTGTCGAGACGCGGCATGCTGCGAAAGTAACGCCGACCACGATGCGCGCGCGATCCAAGCGCCCTCGACTTCGCCGGGGCCGAGGGGCAACTTCTCCGCATGCCACACTTGCCGCACTTGCCGCGTTCGACTTGCGAGCTGCCGCGCAGTGGCCGCGCGCTGCGCCACCTGGTTTCCGTGCTGACGCTCTTGCTTGCGGCGTGTGGCGGCGGTTCGTCGGGCACCTCGCCCGGTGGCGTGCTCGTGGCGTCGGTCACCGTGTCGCCCACCGCGCCGGTGTTGCTCGTCGGCGCGACACAACAGCTCACAGCGGTATCGCGCGACGCGAACGGCAACGTGCTGGGCGGCCGCGCGGTCGCGTGGTCATCGAACACGCCCGGCGTGGCGAGCGTGAGCACGAGCGGACTGGTGACGGGACTGGCCGTCGGTGCCTCGACGATCACCGCGACGGTCGAGAACATCACCGGATCGTCGGCCATCACCACACTCAACGCGCCGCAGATCAGCGCGGTCAACCCGACGACGCTCGTGCCCGGGACGCTGGCCACGCTCACCGGCACGAGCTTCGACCCCGTGCCGGCCAACGACACGGTGACGGTGCAGGGCGTGGTCGCGGTGATTTCGACCGTGACGGCCACGCAGATCTCGTTCTTCGTGCCCTGCGTGGCCAGCGGCACCGTGGGCGTGCGCGTGCGCACGCGCGTCGGCGCGAGCGCCCTGCAGAACGCCACGCTGGCGGGCGCCATTCGCACGATCGCGCTCGGGCAGGCCTACATCTCGCCCGATGCGGCAAGCACCGGTTGCACCGAGCTCGCGCTGGCCGCCACGCCAGCACGCTATCTCGTGGCCGTCTTCAGCAACGCCACGAACCAGAACGCGCTCACCGACTTCGACATCGCCGGCAATGGCGTGGGGCTCGTGCCAGACACGCGGCCGTCGCTCGTGCGGGCGCTGCCGGAGATGGCGCCGCGCGGCGAGGTGATCGTCGATCCGAATGCGGCGCAGGTGCGACGCGCGGAGGCGGCGCATCTGGCCTTCCTCGAGCGCGAGCGTCAGTGGTACGCGACCGCGCGGCCGCGCGGCATCACGATGCAGTCGCGCGTGGCCGTGGCACCGCGCCCAGCCGTCGCGCTCGGCGACACCCGCAACTTCTTCTTCACGTTCAGCGGCGGCTGCAACGACAGCACGCAGGTGGTGTCGGCGAAGGCGATCTACGTCGGATCCAAGGCGATCGTGTGGGAAGACGCGAGCAACTCGCTCCAATCGTCGGTGCTGCCCGCACTCCTCTCGAACTACACGCGCCTCGGCGCGCAGTTCGATGCGGAGCAATACCGGTCGGACAGCCTCTACTTCGGCGATCCGCTTCGTCGCGACGCGGTGACCGACAACGACGGCCATGTGCAGATGGTGTTCACGCAGCGCCTCAACGCGACGGGAGCGGCGGCCTACGTGACCGCGTGCGACCAGTTCGCGCGCGCCCCCAGCTTCTCCGGCAGCAACTTCGGCGAGGTGTTCTACGGATTCGTGCCGAGCGTGGCGACGCCGAGCGTGAGCAACATCAACGCAGTGGACGGCTGGTTCGCCTTCATGGGGCGCACGGTGGTGCATGAGGTGAAGCACATCGTGTCGACGGCGGCGCGCGTGGCCAACAACGCGCCGGCGTTCGAGGAGTCGTGGCTCGAGGAAGGCACGGCGCGCATGGCCGAGGAGATGTGGGTGCGCACGAAGATCCACAACGCGGCGTGGAAGGGAAACACGGGATTCGGCACTGCAGCGTCGAACGGCCTCTTCTGCGACTTCACGCTGGCGGACGCAACCTGCCTCGCGAACGATGCGACGCACCGGCCGACCTGGGGGCTGCGCCGTCAGTTCGACGAGTTGCTGCCGAAGCTGCAGCAGCCGTGGAACTGGTCATTGTTCGGTGACGGCACGGCGCAGAGCGGCAGCGTCTACTACCAGACCACGTGGTCACTGGTGCGCTACACGATCGACCGGTATGCAGCGACCGAGGAGGGCTTCCTCAACGCGCTCACCGGCGCGAACATCACCGGCACCTCGAACCTGGCCGCGCGCGCCGGTGTGCCGTTCGAGACGCTGCTCGGCGGCTGGGGGCTCGCGCTCTACGCGGACGACTATCCCGGACTCGCCGGTGCGAGCGCGGACATCCAGTATCAGACGTGGAACTTGCGCAACATCTACGCGGGGCTGAACGCACAGCCCGCGTGGGCGGCACGCTTTCCGACGGCCTTTCCCGTGGTGCCGACTGCGCTGACGTGGGGCGCGTTCTCGCAGCGTGTCATCGGCGTGCGTGGCGGCGCGCACATGTTGTTCGAGCTCTCGGGCACGCCGGGCGCGAACCAGCTGATCGGCATCGCAGGGACGGGCGGTGGGTCGGGCGCGCCGGGCACGTTGCGCATCGTGATCACGAGGATCCAGTGAGCGCGCGCCGTCGGGCGGTGCTGATGATGATCGTCGCAGCGCTCGTGTCGGGCGCATCGGCGTGCATCGGCGGTGGGCGCGGCGCGGGCCCCGCACCGCTGGCCATCGGCGACACGGTCCGCGGTGTGTTGAGCATGGTGGGAAGCGAGCCGGGCGCGGTGCTCGTGCTCGCGCCGCGGAAGGGCGACGTCGTCGTGCCCCGCGGCGGCGACGTGACCCAACTGCGCACGCTCGTGGGGCTCGAGGTGACGCTTGCCGGCACGATGACCGGCGACTGCGTGAGCGAGGGCGGACCACGCGGCGCGCGCGTCTTCGAGATGACGCAGTTCGCGGTGCGCGCGATGAATGGTGCGGCCGCCGTCGACGGCGTGCTCGTGCGCGAGGGCGAGTCGTGGCTGCTCGCCACCTCCGATGGCCGCAGGCAGCCGATCCCGGTGCTGCCCGGTTCGCTCGCGCAGCAGGAAGGTGCGCGCGTCTACTTCGTGGGAACGCTCGACGGCATCATCAGCGCCTACGGCGTGATCAAGGCCGTACCGCGCTGAGCGTGGCGTGCGCTCAGTGCATGAACATCAGCACGAGTGCGATCGCGGCGGGCACCGACTGCACGAAGAAGATCTTCCGCGATGCGGTGGCCGCGCCGTAGAGCCCGGCGATGAAGACGCAGAGCAGGAAGAAGTGCCCGATGAGAATGGCATGGCTGCCCGCGAAGACGCTCCAGAAGAGCCCCGCCGCGAGAAAGCCGTTGTAGAGTCCCTGGTTGGCGGCGAGCACCTTGGTGTCCTTCGCGCGCTCGGGCGTGAGGTTGAAGGCGCGCATCCCCACCGGCTTGTCCCAGAGAAACATCTCGAGGACGAGGATGTAGACGTGGATCAGGGCGACGATCGCGACGGCGATCTGGGCGGCGATGGACATGGCAGTCGAGTTGGAGAGTAGCGTCAGGCGTCGTACAGCCTGGTGGGATCGGCGGCGGCGAGCTCGACGAGGAAGTCGCCCAACTGCTCGGCGACCGCTGCAAGATGCGCAGCGCCCTTGGCCGCGGTGGCCTGCGCCGGATTGCCGATGCCGGTGTCGTCGGTCACCTGCACCCAATGACGTGGCGTCCACGCCCAGCCCTCGCGGAAGCCGCGCACCCTGGACGCGCGTGCACGTCCCGGCCCCGCTTCGCTCACTGGACGCGTGATCGCAGGCGCGAGGTGCAGCATCGCGCTCGTCTCGAGCTCGCCGGCGTGATCGCCCGGATCGGCGAAGTGCGCCTTCGGATTGCCGAGCAACCACCAGTTGACCTGCGCGAGCAGCAAGCCTGATCCTGGCTGCACCTCGCGGATGATCTGCTTGAAGTCGTTGCCGCCGTGTCCGTTGAGGATGACGAGCTTGCGCACGCCATATGCGACGACGGTCTGCATGACGTCGCGCAGGATGGCGGCCTGCGTGCTGGGGTTCATGTTGATGCAGAACGGCACCTCGCGCTGCGTCGTCTGCACGCCGAACGGAATGGCCGGCAACACGAGCACCTTCGCGCCCTTCTCCCATGCCAACGCCGCGCCCGCCGCCGCCACGTGCTCGGCTTGGGTCGTGTCGGTGGCATAGGGGAGATGACGATTGTGCGCCTCGGTGGCGCCCCACGGCAGCACCGCCACCTCGTACGCCTGCGTGCGCACGAACTCCCACGTGCATTCGGCGAGGACGAACGGACGCGCACTCACGGGCCGCTCACGATTCGTGGACCCAGCGGCCGCCCACCATCGTGCGCTCGATGGGGATGTTGACGATCTCGATCGGCGCCGTCGTGCGCGGATCGCGGCCGAGCACCACGAGGTCGGCGAGCTTGCCCACAGAGATCGACCCCTTGAGGTGTTCCTCGTACGAGGCGTACGCACCGTTCACCGTGAGCACGTGCAGCGCCTCGGCGAGCGTGATGCGCTGGTTCGCGCCCCACACCGTGCCGCGGATGTCGGTGCGCGTCGTCATCGACGTGAGCGCCATCATCGGCTCGAACGGGCCGGGCGGATAGTCGCTGCCCATCGTGGCCGGAATGCCCGCGTCGAGGAACCAGCGCATGGGGAACATGCGCTCGGTGCGCGCGGCCCCGTACTCGCCCATCTTCTCGCCGTGGAAGTAGACGTAACTCGCGAACGGCGTGGGGATCGCGCCGAGCGCCTTGATGCGCTTGATGAGCGAGGGTGTGAGCACCGTGCAGTGCTCGAAACGGAAGCGCGGGTCCTTGCGCGGCATCTCCTTCTGCAGCCGCTCGTAGAGCGTCGTGACGATGTCGATGGCCGCGTCGCCGTTCGAGTGCGTGCCGATCTGCCAGCCCGCCTTGTGCGCCTTGCTGAAGATGGCCCAGAGGTGCTCGGCGTCGGTGACGAGAATGCCGCGATCGTTGGGACGGCCGATGTATGGTTCGCTCAGCAGCGCGGTGCGCTCCGAGATCGAGCCGTCGCAGATGCACTTCACGGCGCCGACGCGCACCCACTCGTTGCCGAGCCCGGTGCGCACGCCCGCGGCGATCATCTGGTCGAGCGATGGCGCGCGGATGTGGCAGTAGACGCGCGTGCCGAGTTCGCCTGCCTCGTGCGCATCCTGATAGGCCAGCAGGTCTTCGGGTGAACCGCCGGCGTCGGTCACCGAGGTGACGCCGGTGCGCGCGAGGCGACGCGAGATCTCCTTCACGCCCGCCTGTCGATCGGCGCGCGTGTAGGTCGACGGGATGACGCGATGGAACATGTCGTTGGCCGTTTCCGCCGCGCGGCCGGACAGCTTGCCCGCGGCGTCCTTCTCGAAGCGCCCGCCCGCAGGGTCCGGTGTCTTCTCGGTGATGCCGGCCTTGGCGTAGGCCATCGAGTTCACGTAGCCGGTGTGGCCGCCGCGGTGCACCACGAGGATCGGATGTTCTGTCGTGACCGCATCGAGGTCGGCGCGCGTGAGGAAGCGGCGCTCCGCCGTCTTGGTGTCGTCGTACTTGAAGCCGAGCACCCACTCGCCTTTGGGCGTCTTCGCGGCGCGCTCGCGCAATGCCGCCTGGATGGCGCCGACGGAGCGCAGGTCGCAGTCGACCTCGCGCAGGTGCGAGAGCCCGGCGCTGGCCGGATGGTTGTGCGCGTCGATGACGCCGGGAATGACGACCTTCATGCCAAGGTCGACGACTTTGGTGCCGGCGCGGGCGAGCGCGCGCATGTCGGCATTGGAACCGATGGCGACGAACCGACCGCCGGCAATCGCGACCGCCTCGGCTTTCGGCACTGCCGCATCCTGCGTGATGAAGTCGCCGTTGACGAGCACCAGCTCAGGCGTCTCGAACGGTGCGGGGAATCGGGGCTGACGTGCGAGGTGCGGCAGCGCCGCGACGGCGGCCATCTGTCCCACGAAGGTGCGACGCGTACTCATGCGGTCTGGGCTCCGATGATTCGGTGAGGAGGACTGCGCAACGCTGGCGCGCGTGGCCGCGCACGTCAAGCGCGCGCCTATGCCGTGCCGAACGAGAGTCCGAGCTGGCGCAGGTACTTGCGGTAGGCGATGGCCACGCGATCCGACTTGAGGTGCAGCTCCGCCTGCAGGTCGAGCGGCAGCAGCTCGGGGCGCTGTCCCGCGACGATCACGCGATCCTCCTCGAAGATGGCCGTGATGCGCTGCGTGTACTCGCGCTGCAGCTGGTCGTTGTCGGTGTAGGCGTCGGAGGCGATGATGAACCAGACGGTGCTGTCGAGCTCGTCGTGCGGCGTGATGGCGAGCATGAGGCCGTGCGATGCGGCCGGCGAGTCGGGGCCCCACCAGCCGGCTGGCACGCGCTTGTGCATGTGCGCGGTGAAGGGGCGCTGCACGGTGTACGTGTAGCTCACCTTGCCGCCGCCCCCCGCGCCATGCTGCGTGGGTTGCCACAGATAGACGGGATCCGACACGACGCCGCGCGCGCTCACGTGCGCCTCGTAGTCGTCCATCTCCGCGTGCGCCTGGTCGCCGAGCACGCCCTCGTGGACGAAAGGGAAGTGTGCGACGTCCAGGAAGTTCTCGACGAGACGCGGGCCGTGCGCGTCGACGTGCGCGATCGGGTCGCAGACGGCCGTGGCGTAGCCTGCGCGTCCCCATTCGGGGAAGTCAGGTACGTCATGCGCGGGCTCACCGAGCGCGACCCAGAGGAGCCCATAGCGTTCCACGACGCGAAAGGTGTGGGCGCGCGCCTTGCAGGGCGGCGCCTGTTCCGGATGCGCCGGCATGTGCACGCAGGCGCCGGACGCATCATAGGTCCAGCCGTGATACGGGCAGCGCAGGCAGCCGTCGATGATGGCGCCCGCGGACAGCCGCGCGCCGCGATGGACGCAGAGGTCGGCCCAGGCGCGATAGCTCCCGTCCGCGTGCCAGAGCACGAGGTCGCGGCCCAGCAGACGTGCGGCGAGGAGTCCGCGCTCGGCGACCTGCGCGGCGGTCGCAACCGGGTGCCAGTCGTTGACGAGGACGGGGTCGGTGATCATCGGGTGGAATAGTGGAGGAGGCGGCCGCGCGGGCACAAGCACAAGCAGGTCCTTCGCTGCGCTCAGGACGACGGCAGCGTACTCTTGTGCACCGCCAATCGTGGATGCCGCCATGCGCCTGTTCGCCCGCTTCGTCGCTCCGCTCGTCGCACTCCTTCCCTCGGCACTTGTGGCGCAGCACCCGCCGCGCGCGGCCGAAGCCGACGCCTACACGCGTTACGAGCTCCTCGCGCCCGGCTCGGCCAAGTTCAAGATCATCTACGAGGTGACGGCGGTCGCGCCCGGTGCGACGTCCTACTTCAACCCGATCCGCAAGGGGAGCATCGCGAGCGACGAGAGCGTCTTCGATCGCGCGTCGGGGAAGCCGCTGCCGTTCGTGGAGGTCGGGGCCGCGGAGGCGCGCGCGGCCGGCGTGCGCAGCACCGACTCGACGCAGCGCTACATCCGCGTGACGCTGCCGCGCGCCGTGCCCGCGGACGGTGGCGAGCAGCGCATGCTCATCATCAAGACCTACGAGGACACGTCGAGCTACAAGCAGGCCGGTGACACGATCACCTTCTCCCGCCCGCTGGGCATCAAGCGCAACGCGGTCGTGCTCCCTGCGGGCTACGAGATGCTGACGTCGACCTACCCCGCGCAGGTGCTGCAGGAAGCGGACGGGCGCATCGGCATCACGTTCTGGAACAACACGCCGGCCGAAGCGCCGGTGACGGTGCGCGCGGTGCGGCGCAGCACGGGCGCGCTCGCGGCGGGGCAGCGCTCGAGCGTGGCGGCTCGGCTCTCCGAGCGTTCGCGGCAGGATCGCGAGATCGTCTACGAGCTGCGGCAGCCCGAGACGCACGCGTTCGACCTCTATCACGACTACACCGAGTCGCGCGCGGGCGTCGGCACGTACGTGAACGTGGTGCGCACCGGCAGCACTGTTTCCAACCCTGGTGCGCGCAACCTCGACACCGGCGAACGGCTCACGTCGGAGACGCTCAAGGGCGACGCCATCACGCGCGCCAGGATCGACATGGGCAACGAGTCACCGGTCACGGCCCAGACCGAGATCGTCGTGTTCCGCTTTCCCCCGGTACCGGTGAATGGCTCGACGCGACTCCGCATGAGCGAGACGTACACCGACAGCGCGCGCTACCGGCTCGTCGGTGACGAGCTGGTGTGGGACCGCGGCTTCGGTCGGCCGATCAACACCGTCGTGCTCCCGTTCGGCTGGGTGCTCACGAACAGCGCGATCCCGGCGGTGGTGACGACGCGCGCGGACGGGCGCGTGCAGCTCGAGTTCGTGAATCCACGGAACGACGAAATCCAGGTGCTGATCACCGCGCGGCGTCGCTGACCGCGCGCGCGCCTCTGATTCCGCACGTGCGTGATGCCGCGCGCGGTTGACCCGCACGCCGGCGCAACGCCTCGCTCAGACCGAGAGCCGGTTGTCGTACGGCACGACCTCACCCGCTTCCACTTAACGCCGCAGCAACCGCAGGTAGAGCGCCCAGCAGTGCGATGACACGCGGAAGTGCGTGTTCTTCTGCGGCCAGCCCGTGTGCGAGAAGCGCAGCGTCGTTGCGCCGTGCGATGGGACAAGCTCGAAGCGCACGCGCGAGCGCCGCCAGTCGGCGTCGGACCTGGTCATCGTGAACTCGAAGAGCCGCGAGAGCTCGCAGGCCGACACGCGCGCTGCCCACTGATACTCCGCGCCGAAGCCGAGCGCGTACTCTGCGCCCAGCGTGGGCGTGCCTTCGCAGGTGAGGGTCCACCAGCAGTCGAGTCCCGCCGGCGTTGCGATGGCCGCGAAGATGCGCTCGGTCGAAGCGTTGATCGGGAACTCCTGTTCGATCGCGTGCTCGGTGGGATGTGCGTCGAGATTCTCGATCAGGTCCCAGCGGTTGCCATGGAGGTCCTCGAACACGGCGACCGTGCCGTACGTCTCATGGCGCGGCGGTTCAATGAAGCGCACGCCGCGGGCGGTGAAGTCGGCGTGGTCGCGCGCGAAGTCATCGGTGTGCAGGAAGAGTCCGACGCGGCCACCGGCGTGCCGTCCGATTGCGGCGCGTTGCTCATCGTTCGCGGCTCGCGCCAGGAGCAGCTCGCTGCCACCACCCGCAGGACCGACGCGCACCCAGCGCTTGCCATGTTGGCGCGGTGAGTCTTCGCGCAGGGTGAAGCCGAGCGACGTCGTGAACCACGCGATGGCCGCGTCGTAGTCGGCGACGAGCAGGGCGACGTGTGCGAGGTGAGGCATGGGAGGACAGGGTGAGTGGCAGGTCTGCCGCGTCGTCCAAGAGCGAGAGCGGCGACGACGACCGCACGCTAGCGCTTCACCGGTCCCGCTACAACCTTGGGGCTCCCTCTCCCGACCTTCGAGACACATGGCCAATCAACTGCCCCGCACCCTTGGCGTCCGCGACGTCGCGGTGATCACCGTCGGCACGGTGATCGGTTCGGGGCTCTTCCTCACGCCGGGCGGGGTGCTGCGAAACGCCGGTTCCGTCGGCGTCGCGATGACGATCTGGGTCGTGGGCGGGCTGCTCAGCCTGCTGGGCGCGCTCGCGTATGCGGAGCTCGGGTGCTCGCGCGTGGCCGCGGGCGGACTCTACGCGTACATCCGCGATGCGTTCGGTCCCGCGACCGCGTTCACGTATGGCTGGACGCTGCTCGTCGTCATCGCGAGTGGCAGCGTGGCCACGCTCGCGGTGGCGGCCGGCGACAACCTCGCCGCCGTGATGCCACTGGGCGACGCGGGCAAGAAGGTCGTGGCGGTGGCGCTGATTGCGGGGCTCGCGGTCATCAACGTGCGCGGCACGCGCGAGAGCGCGAACGTGCTCGGCCTCGCGACGCTGCTCAAGGTGGCGACGCTCGTGGTGTTGATCATTGTGCTGCCGATCGTGGGCCACGGACTGGGCGAGGTGACGGCGCCGTGGCCCGCGACCGTCGATGCGCCCGTCGTCTCCGGTGCGCTGGGCGCGCTGGTGTCGGTGCTCTGGGCGTACGAGGGGTGGCAGTACGCGACCTTCATCGGTGGCGAGGTCGTGGACCCGCAGAAGAACTTTCCGCGTGGGCTCGTGCTCGGCTCCGTCCTCATCATGGTCATCTACGTGCTGACCAACGTGGGATATCTCGCGGCGCTGGGTCCGACGCGTCTTGCGGCGTCGAGTGCGGTCGCGTCGGACTCGGTCGGCGCGGCGTTCGGTCCGCTCGCGGCACGACTGATCGCCATCCCGGTGCTCGTGTCAATCGTGAGCGCGGGGCACGGCATCATGCTGACGTCGAGCCGCGTCTTCCACGCCATGGGGCAGGACAAGGTCTTCTTCGCGAAGCTGGCCGACGTGCATCCCAAGTACGGAACGCCGGCCACGAGCATCATCGCGCTCGCCGTGTGGAGCGTGGTGCTCGCGCTCTCGGGCACGTTCAACACGCTGCTCACCTACGTGGTGTTCGTGGGCTGGATCTTCTACGGGCTGGGCGGCGTCTGCGTGATCATCTTCCGCCGCCGCGAGCCCGATGCCCCGCGCCCGATGAAGGTGCCCGGCTATCCGCTGACGCCGATCCTCTTCGTGGCCTCGGCGCTCGTGATCGTGATCAACACGATCATCGACAACCCGATGCGCGGACTGATCGGCATCGGCGGCACGCTGCTCGCACTGCCCGTGTACGCCTTCTGGCGGCGGCCCGCGCGCTGACGGCGCGGGCCACGGCCACGCGCTAGAACGTGAAGTTGACCAGCGGGAGCACGGGAGCCACGCCGCCCGTCTTGATGATGTTGATGATGCCGATCTGCAGCCCGCCGTTCACCATCCGCTCCGTGTAGTTGACGAGGCCGAGCTGAAGGCCGTTCCAGCTCTTGGCCGTGTTCACCCAGCCGAACTGCACGCCCTGGCCGTCGGTTGCGCTCGTGTAGGCGCCGGTCTGGAGTCCGGTGAACCGCTTCTCGGTGATGGCGGCCAGGCCGGACTGCCAACCGCTGAAGGTGCCGTCGGTCTTGCTGACGAGCGCCCACTGGATGCCGACGCCGTTGCCGGTGGAGTAGTTGAAGCCGAAGCCGAGGTCGACGTACTGCACCGACGCGTTCTTCGCGTAGATGAGGTTCAACCGGAGCCCCGACACCGACTGGCCTTCGCCGACGATGGCGGCGGGGGTGAAGAACGAGAGCTGAACCGGGTTGTCCTGCGCCGCAAGCGGGGCGGCGAGCAGGAACGAAAGAGCGGCGAGCGTGCGAAGGCGCATGTCGTGATTGGGCTGGAGTCGACGTACAGGAGCAATCAACCTATCGAGCGTGTCATCGCATCCTAGTGCGCTACGTCACGACCAAGGTGCCGTGCGAAGAAATTCAGCATCTTCTTGAAGGCGTAGCGGGTCTGCACAAGCGACTCCGTGTCCCAGCCGTGCGGTGCGTCGGGCAACGAGACCAGCTCGACGTCCTTGCCCATCTGCAGCAGGTACTGCGTGAGCCACGCCGAATCGCGGTAGAGCACGACGACGTCGCGCATGCCGTGGATGAGCATGAGGTGTCCTTGCATGCCGGCCGCCTTGGTGTGCGACGATGCACCCGCGAACTCGGCCGGATGCTCCTCGGGCCGTCCCATCACGCGCTGCTCGCCGGTGAGTGCGTGCCAGACGTTGGTGGCCGGCGCGCCCGCGATCCCCGCCGCGTACACGCCGGGCTTGGTGAAGAGCGACATCGTCGTGAGCAGGCCGCCGTACGAGGAGCCCCAGATGCCGACGCGCTTGGGGTCGGCGATGCCCTGCGCGATGAGGTACTCGACGCCCGAGTGCAGGTCCTCGACGTCGATGCCGCCATAGTCGAGACGGATGCGACGGCGGAATGCCGTGCCGTGGCCGCCACTGCCGGCCACATCCACCGCGAACACCACGAAGCCGCGATCGAGGAAGACCTGGTCGAGTCCCCAGACGGGATGCGCGTTGCGGCCGCCCCACTGGTTGCGCACCGTGTTGCTGTACGCGGAGCCGACGATCACCGGATAGCGCGCGCCGGGCTTGTAGCCGCGCGGCAGCAGCAACCGCCCATGGAGCGTGACACCATCGGTGCGGCTCTTGAACGTCACGTAGCGCGGCGTGATCCACTGGTAGCGCGCGAACTCGCCGCGCGACGACGTCGTCACGCGTCGCTCGCTCGCCTCCGATCCGCGGCTCACGCTCGCGTCGCTCACGAAGAGGTCGGGCGGCACGGCGTCGCTCGAGACGATGTCCGCCGCAAACCGTCCATCGGGTGACACGACGGCCGTGTGCGTGCCGGCGCGCGACGAGACGCGCACCGCGGCGCCACCCGCGAGCGGCACGCGCAGCAGGTGGCGCTCCTCGCTGCGACCCTCGTTCGCGGTCACGAAGACTCCGCGTGGCGTCACCTGGAAACCGAATACGGCCCAGTTGCCGCTCGTGATCGCCTTGGGCGCGCCGCCACCCACGGGCGCAAACCAGACGTGATAGTCCGTCGCGCGGTCCGAGGTGAAGTAGAGGCCGCTGCCATTGCTCGCCCACTTCACCTGCCACTCGGCCGTGACGTTCATCGGCTCCTGTTCGCGCACGAGCTCCCGCACGGCGAACGTGTCGAGGTCCACCACGAGCACGCGGCGGTCCTTCACGAAGACGTCGCTCTTGTCGATCGCGAGCGCGCTTCCGTCCGGCGACCACTCCAAGCCATGGATGACGTCCATGCGCTCGGGGCCCAGGTCGAGCCACTGCGCATTGCCCGTCAGCGCGTCGACGATCGCCACCCGGCGCAGTTCGCTCGTCTCGCCGGGAAAGGCGCGACGCACGGCCGGCGCAGTGGTCTCCTCGGTCATCTGGTCGGCGATGAGCCGCGTCTTGATCTGCGTGCGATCCGTCTCGATGACGGCCAGCGTCCGGCCGTCCGCGGCCCACGCGAAGCTCTCGACGCTCACGCCCTCGCGCGCCAGCGTCGTCACGCGCCTGGGTGCCGTGAGCGCGTCGCCCGTGAGTTCCGCGCTCCACACCTCCCCGTCGCGCAGGTAGGCGAGTCGCGTCGTGCCGGGCGCGAAGGCGAGGCTGCGCTCGGCCGCTGGTGTTTCGGTGAGGCGCACCGGCTCCTGTCCCGGTGTCACCACCCAGAGATCGCCACGATACGTATAGAGCACGCGCGACCCGTCGTTCGTCCACACAAGGCTCGACACCCCCTGGTCCAGCTCGGCGGCCATGGCGGCGCGCTGCGCCTTGAAGTCGGGCCCCGGCGTGGCGACGATCGGCGTGTGTGCGATGCGCGTCACGCGACGCGGCGCGCCACCGCTCGCATCCGCCACCCAGACGTCGCCGAACGGCGTGCCTTCGTCGTTCCACACGAACGCGACGCGCTTGCTGTCGCTCGACCACGCCGGCATGCGCGGCGCCGTGCCGATCACCGACGGCAGCGTGTACAGCGCGTCGATCGTGGGCCTGAGTGGCGGTGCTGCGCCCTGCGCAAAGGCCGCATCCGCTGCCCAAGCCCACGCGAACGCCAACACGACGGCCCGCATGCGCGCGCTCACTTGACCACCCCCAGTGCGCGCATCTCGTTGTCCTGTCCGGTCATCTCCCAGCGGATGAGCGAGATCGGAATCAACCCCTTCGAGAGAAACTCGTCGTGGAACGCGCCGAGCTTGAAGCGGGCGCCGAGTTGCCGCGAGCGATCGGCGACGAGCTGTTCCATCTGCGTCTTCCCGATGGTGTAGTTCATGCCGTAGGCCGGGCGGCGTAGGTAGATCGCGAGGTCGTAGCGCGCGAGGTTGTCCTCCATGAGCGGAACTTCCGCCACGAGGTACTCGATCGCCTGCTTGAGCGTGAACGCGCCCGTCTGCATGAGCTGCTCCGCGTGCACCCGTCCGGCGCGCTTGAGCTGCGCGATGTAGAAGAGTTCGCGCGTGCGCGGCCGATCGGCGAGCAGCCCCGCCTGCAGGTACATCTCCTCGATGTAGAAGCCCCAGCCCTCGGCCCGCGTGCCGTCGCTGACCATGCGGCGGATCGTCCGCGAGTTGCGCCGCTGCAGCGTGCCGTCGAAGCGATGGCCGGGAATCGAGGCGTGCAGGTGGTTGTTGAGCGGGTCGCGGTAGGTGATCTCCTCCCAGAAGTGGCGATGCCCGCCCCACGACTCGCGATTGATGAAGAAGGCGTCCGTCTCGTACTTGTCGGGAATGTCGGCCGGGATCGTGAGCAGCTGCTCGCTCGCGGTGAAGGCGCGAATCCACGTCTCGGCTTCGCGCGTGCGCTTCTCGTGCTCCTCCGCGGTCGCCACCGGCACAAGTTCCGGCAGCGCGCGGTTCCGGTTCCGCTCGATGGCGAGCAGGGTACGCGCGCGCTGCAGCTCGCGTTCACCGATGAGCCGGATCTGCTCCGGCGAGAGATTCACGAGCCGCACGTGCTTGACGAACCAGGCGTAGTTGTCGAGTCCCACGAATGCGGGCTCACGCATGAGCGGCTGCGCCGAACGCAGCCAGTCGCGGAAGCTCGTGACGGACGCGAGTGCGGCTTGGACGTCGGGCACCAGTTCTTGGTCCGACGTCACGACACGCGCGAGCAGCTCCTGGTACCAGCCGATGATGCCGGCCGGTGGCGGGTCGCGGCGCGGTTCGCCCTGGTTGACGCCATCGGACTGCTCGAGGTGGAAGAGCGCGATGCCGGTCAGTTCAGCCGAGGGACGCGTGAGTCGCGAGCGCGCTTCCGCAAGAATGCGCGGCACCGCGCGCAGCTCGGCGGCGATGCGCGCGCGATCGCCGGCCGCCACCGGCGTGCTCGCATAGGGCGTGCGGGCGATCAGGTCCACCCAGTGCCCGGGGTCGCGCTGCCAGGCGCGCGAGACGCGCAGGTCGAAGTCGAACGCGTCAAGCATCGTGCCCACGATTGCATGGTCGACGCGATCGGCGATGGGCCAGGCGCGCGTATCGAACGCGGCGTGGCGTGTGCGGAAGGCGCCAAGTCCCTTCTGCCAGCGCGTGATCGCCACCGGGGAGTAGTCGGGGACGCCGTCGGTGACGGCAGCTTCGCGGAACTTGCGGAACTCCTCCGCGAGCCGCACGAGGTCGTCGAAGCCGGGAGCGGCCGGGGCCTGGGCGCGCGCAGCGCTCGCGAGGAGGAAGCCGAGCGTGAGGGCGGCGAGGTGGCGGCGCATGGGCGGGCGTGGTCGGGCGTGGTCGGGCGTGGGGCAGCGAGCAGTGTGAGTACGCAGCGCGACGATGCGGCGTTCGCCGGCACTCGCGAAGATACGGCGGGACTCACGGAGCGGCGTCGTGCGACGCATTATGGTGTCGTCCGTCGCCCGATCGGTGACGGTTACATGCCACACCTCCGCTTCGCCCACGCCGACATGACCACGCGCCGCTCCTTCCTCGCCACGGCCGCCCTCGCCGTCGCCGCGCCCGCCATCAATCGCGGACGCTTCCGTCTCTTCGCCGGGGGTGCCACTGACTATTCGGCCCGCGCCATCGGCCTTGTGCAGCGCAGCACCGTGATCGACATGCTGAGTCCGCTGACGCTCAACTTCCCGGTGATGGAGAAGTGGCTCACGGTGCCCGGCGCGTTCACGGCCAGGGACTTCGAGGAGTTCAAGGCGTCGGGGATCAACGCGCTGCACATTGCCGTGGGGGTCGGCGGGAACGACGCGTACCAGCAGTCGTACCGCTACCTATCGATGCACAACAGCTTCGTCACGATGCACGACCAGTGGTTCGCGCGCGTCACGACCGCCGCCGACTTCGACCGCATCAAGCAATCCGGGCGCGTCGGCATCGTGCTCGGCCTGCAGAACTCCGAGCACTTCCGCAAGCTCGACGACGTCGACGAGTTCTTCAAGCTGGGCCAGCGCGTCTCGCAGCTGACGTACAACGCGCGCAACATGATCGGCAACGGCTCCACCGAGCGGCGGGATGAGGGACTCTCCGACTACGGCGTGAGCGTGGTCGAGCGGATGAACAAGGTCGGCATGGCGGTGGACGTGAGCCACTGCGGCGACCGCACATCGCTCGACGCGTTCGAGGTGTCGAAGGCGCCCGTGCTCATCACGCATTCCAATGCGCGTGCGCTGGCGAGCGGCCATCCGCGCACCAAGCCCGACGAAGTGTTCCAGGCCGCAGGCAAGGCGGGCAGCGTGGTCGGCATCACCGGCGTGCGCATGTTCGTGAAGGGGAGCGAGCCGACGACCATCGAGGACCTGCTCAATCACTTCGATCACGTGAGCAAGCTCATCGGGCCCGAGCACCTCGGGGTGGGCAGCGACATCGACCTGCACGGCTACGACAAGATGCCGCCCGACGAGTATGCGCGGCTCAAGGCGAGCTACAAGGGGGTCTACGGCTTCCGCGAGAAGATCGACATCGAGGGCGTGGACCATCCGAAGCGCATGTTCGACCTCACCGAGGGACTGATCCGCCGCAAGTACACCGACGCGCAGATCGAGGGGATTCTGGGCGGCAACTTCAAGCGCGTCTTCGCGCAGATCTGGGGAAGCTGACATGACACATCGCACTCGTGGCACGCCGAGTCTCGCCCTGCGCGCCATGGGCGCGCTGATGGCGAGCGCCGCCCTCCTGCCGCATGTGGCGCGCGCGCAGGACGTCGCGCCCATCGCCTTCACCGCGGACGTCAATCCGCTTCGGCTGCCCGCTGACATCCATTTCGGCGAAGTCACCGGCATCGACGTCGACAAACGCCACCACGTGTTCGTGTTCATGCGGACCGGCGGTCGCAACACGGTGCACGGCGGCGTCGCGTCGCAGCTCTTCGAGTTCGCGGCCGACGGCAACTTCATCCGCGAGATCGGCAAGGAGCTCTACGGCTTCGCCTTCGCGCACACCGTGCGCGTGGACCGTGACGGCAATATCTGGACGTCGGACGAAGGCACGAACATGATCGTGAAGTTCTCGCCGGCCGGACGTCCGCTCATGGTCCTCGGCCGTCGCGAGGAGGCCGTCGAGGAATCGCCGCCGCATGCGCCGGGCGAGATTCCGCCGCCGCGATGGGGCGGGTTCAACCGTCCCACCGATGTCGCCTGGGACCTGCAGGGCAACATCTTCGTGGCCGACGGCTACAACAACTCGCGCGTCGTGAAGATCAGCCCCGACGGTCGCTGGTTGACCACGTGGGGCGAGCGCGGCACCGCACCCGGGCAGTTCAACATCCTGCACTCGATCGCGAACGACGCGAAGGGCAACATCTACGTGGCCGATCGCACGAATCGCCGCATCCAGGTGTTCGACCCGAATGGCACGCTGCTGCGCGTGATGAAGATCGACGTGCCGTTCACGAAGGAGCCGAACGTCATGTTCGGCGCGATGCCGAAGCCGGGTGCGAACCAGCTCGCGTCATCCGGCGCGCCGTGGGCCATCTGCATCACCCCCGGCCCCACGCAATACCTCTACAGCGCCGACGCCGTGCCGGGCCGCATCTACAAGCTCACGCTCGACGGCAAGGTGCTCGGCGTCATGGGCGAAGCGGGCAAGAAAGCCGGCGAGTTCGGCTGGGTGCACCAGATCGCCTGCCCGTCGGAGAACGAGCTCTGGGTCGGCGAGATCCTCAACTGGCGCGTCCAGAAGCTGACGCTCAAGCCGACGGCGTCACAGCGCTAGCACGCTCGCGCAGCGGAGGCGGGCCCACGAAGGCGCGTGAAGATCAGCGTGCAAGGTCAGTGCGCGGCTGTCAGCGTGCGCGGCTCGACGCGGGTGATGCGGCGGCATCGCGGAAGGTGCGATAGCCGGCCATGCGCGTGCGCATCGCCTCGAGCCGCTCGCGCGGGTAGAGCTTGCGCGCCACCTGCGTGCGCAGCCCCTCGAGCGTCGCCTGCGCCACGCGGCTCGTGAAGTAATTCACGACCCACACCGGAATGTGCCCGCGCGGGTCGATGAAGATGAGCGAGCTCACCTCCACGTGGTCGTGCACCTGCGTCATCTGGAAGGTGCTCGCGTAGACCTGTGCGCGCACGTGCATCGGCAGCGTGTCGCGCGGGTGCGAGGGCACCGACTCCGCGGCGAGGGTGGCGGTGTGCAAGTCGTCACTCACGGTGATGCGCACGCGGATGAGTGTGGTGCGGTCCGCGACCGGCCATGGCATGGCGACGCGCAGGTACTCCACCTGGTCGTAGTCGTCCGGCCGCTCGAGCAGGGCACTCAGGCGGTAGTGGTTGATCCACTCGCCTCGCCGCGGAATGTCCTCGAGCACGGCCGACACTTCCTCGATCGCGCCCGGAATCGTCATGACCGCCTTGAACGGCACGATGGCGGTGCCCACCACGCTGGCGCGATAGACGCTGATGCCCTGCTCGTTCGACTGCAGCTGCCAGCTGGGCGCGTCGAGCGCGATGCGCGGTTGGGCGTTCGCACGCGGCGCCGATGCGAGCAGGAGCGCCGTCAGCAGCGTGCGCGCGACGATCAGGCCGCGGTCACGGATCTTCCTCGCCACTCGGACCCCAGCCGCACGTGAGGTCGGCGTGGGGCGTGGCGGAACTGAGCATGGCGGCGTGCGTTCCATCGGGGTTCGCGAGCTTCACGGTGTCGCTGAGATCGTACAGGTAACCGTACGCGCCAACCGTCGCCGGCGGCAGGGGCGGACCGACGATCACGATGCTGTCCTTCTGCGCACCGATGCCATCGAGATAGTGCAGGATCTCGGCCCGCGCGTGGTCGCGCCCGGCGTCGTGCATCACGAGCACCCAGACCCGCGACCGCCCGCGCATCGCGTCGAGCTCTGTCAGGTAACCATGAGGGTCGCCGCGGTGGCAGCGTCCCTGCTGGTAGCGATCCGGCGTGAAGCCGTACCGTGGCCCGTAGAAGCGCATGGAGTTGCGGGCCGCGAAGAAGACGTACATGGCGTCGCCCTGCTGCCACTGCGCCTGCACGTGCGCGAGCACGCGCGGCAGTTCGTGGTAGTAGTACGGCGGTGGCGCCTTCACGAGCGCGAAGGTCGCGGGCGCGAGCCAGGCGAGTCGCCAGCTCCAGACCAGCGGCGGCCACGTCAGCCACGTCGCGCCCACGTCCACCAGCGCGCCAATGCACAGAAAGAGAAACGGACAGAGGAAGAGCAGGTATTGCCACGAGAAGACGTACTGCTGCAGCGCCGAGGCCACGATGGTCACGACGAGCGGCAGAAGCGCGAGCGCGAAGAGGCGCCGCTTCGTGACTGCGGTGGCCGCCAGCGCGACGGCCGTCACGGAGAGCATCACGGCCGGCAGCCCGTAGTGGAAGAGCTTGTCGCTGAAGGCCGAGACAAACTCGCGCACGACGGCGCGCATTTGTTCGCCGACATGCGGGAAGCGCGGCAGGAAGTCGGCCGCGTAGAGCTCCCCGTAGCCGGCGCGCGCGCTGTTTCCCATCACGAGCGTCGGTATCCTGGCCACGAGCACGGCCGCCACGATCCAGCCCGCGAGGATCGCGCCCGCGCGCACCGAGCGGTTCCAGTCGCGCGCGCGCGCGGCGTGGAGCAGCAGCGCGAGTCCGGCCCCGGCCGCCATCAAGGGCGCCGACTGCGAGAAGGTGAACACGAGCGCGCCGACGAGAACGCTGCTCACGATCGCCTTGGTTGTCAGCGCTGAATCGAAGAGTGACGACACTACCACCGCGATCACGAGCGCGGCGGCCGGATCCACGGCGCCGTACGGTTTGATGATGGCGGCGAACTGGATGTACGGCACGCCCAGCGCGACGAGTCCGACGGCCGTGACCTGTCCCCACTCGCCGAGGTACGTGCGCGCGAGGCGCCGCGTCAACCACAGCACCACGAAGCTCGAGAGGAGGGGTGCGAGTCGCAGCACGCGGTCGGACGTGCCGACGAGCGCGCTGAGCAACTTGATGAACAGCACGTACGCAGGCGCCGCCACCTGGCCCATCACCATCGGCGTCCGCATCAGGGTGCCGACATCGCGCTCGACGATGTTGCGCGCCAGCGCCAACTCGCCGACGTGAAGCGCGGCGCCAGCACCCCACTGCCAGAGTCTCAGCGCAACACCCGCGATGAGCAGGCCTTGCACCACGCGCTCGGCGGACAGCTCTCCGCGCTCTGCGTGGGCGACTGTTTGTGTGAGCGCAGTCATGACGCGCGAAACCCGCGCCGAAGGGGATGCGCGGGCCGCATGGGCGCAAGCGCCATGCGAAACATCAACATCATTGGAAACACGGGGGGATTCCGGAGGACAGAACGTGCAAGGCGCGCACGTAACCACTCCGGAATCCGGCTAACTGTGCGCTGGACCCCATATGTCTGGTAACGATTACCTGACAATACTGTCAGAATTCCGAGGTCAGCTGATCGAGCGTGCGATGCCAAAGGCCGCCGCGGCGGCGAGTCCGCCAATGAACGTCGTCTGGAGTGCGCCCTTCCACATCGGCTGCCCCGTGACGCGTGCCTTGATGCCGCCGAAGATCGCGAGCGCCACGAGCGTGACGAGCACCGACGCCTTGAGCGCAGCCTGCGCATCGCTCAACACGATGTAGGCGCTCAACGGCACGAAGCCGCCGACGATGTACGCGCCCGCGATCGTCGCCGCACTCTTCCAGGCGCGTCCCGGCTCCGGTTCCTCGAGGCCGAGCTCGAAGCGCATCATGAAGTTGACCCAGTCCACGGGCCGGCGGCGGAGCGACGCCACCACCGTCGACGATTCTTCCTCGGTCAGTCCGTACGTGCGGAAGATCTCCTCGACCTCCTGCGCCTCGCGGTCGGGCACGCTGATCACTTCGGCCTCTTCGCGCCGCTTCTCGTGCGCGTAATGCTCGGCGTCGCCGCGCGCCGCGAGAAAGCCGCCCAGCCCCATCGCGATCGAGCCCGCCGCGATCTCGGCCACCCCCGCCGTCACGATCAGGTGCGTCTGCGAGATGGCGCCCGTGAGGCCGGCGGCCAGCGCGAATGGCACCGTGAGTCCGTCCGACATCCCGATGACAATGTCGCGCACGGCGTTGCCGGCGGTGAAGTGCTCTTCGAGGTGGTCGTGATGATCGTGCATGCATTGCAACCTAAGGCGTCGCGGCGGGTGACACGATCACCAGCCCGGCCTCGCCGCCGAGCTCGTCGTCGACACGCGGAAGCCCCGCGGGGCTCTGCCACGCTCCACCGTTGACCCGCACCGCCACGCGGTGCATGCCCGGCGGCAACGGCACGCGCAGGATGTAGCGCGTGCCCGTCAGCGGCACGTCCACCGGCGTCCACTCCCGGAAGCTCGCGCCGAATTCCACGCGCGTCCCCGCGGGCGCGGTCACGTCGAGCACGAGCACGGTGCGCCCTGACGCGTCGCGCTCGAGCATCGCCTCGAGTGCGGGAGCGGTGGCTGGCCTGCGAGGCGTGTGCAACCCACCCGATGCCCACTGCCAGCGGTATCCCGCAGTCACGATCACCCCCTCGGGCGTACCGCGCATCGGATCCGCGAACTGTCGGCCGGCGGCGATCGTGAGCGCGCCCTCCGGCGACAGCGGCACCTGCGCGCTCATTCCGTAGCTGACGCTCGAGCCATGCGTCGCCTGGATGCCGAAGCGGTGTCCAGCCCAGAGCAGCAACTCCAGCGGACCCGGACGAAGCCGCACGCTCGCCGCGAGCTCGCCCAGGTCATACGCCTTGGCCGCGCGCGTCAGGTAATAGCCGGCATTCTCGAGCAGCGGCCAATCGGCGGTTCGGTAGTGGCGCGCCTCGATCGTGAAGAGCTGTGGCCCGCCGGCGACGCTCAAGCCCGCTTCGATCGCGGAGTTCGCGCTCGTCGTGACGGAACGTCGCGTGTCGCCCGTCGCGTAGCCCGCGAACCAGGTGGCGCCGAGCAGTCGCACGCGCTGGCGGGCCGACACGAACCGGCTCGTGGCGCTGCTGCCGAGCGAACCGCCGATGCCCCCACTCACGTCCGTGCTCCAGCCGATCACGCTTATCGGCGCGAACGTCAGTCCGGTCGCGAGGTACATCGCGGGATCGAGCTCGGCTTCCTGCGCCACCGAGCCTTGCAGGAGCCAGCTCAGTCGCTCCCCGCTCACGCGCAGCGCAGAGCTCACATACCCGAATGCGGACGGCAGGCTGAGCTCGGGCGAGAGGCGCCCCACGCCGCCGTCAAGCTGCACCTCCACGCGCTGGGCGCAAAGCGGCGTCGCGACCGCGCACCCGGCGATCATGAGCGCGACTCTCCACGTCACACGCACGAGCGGCACACGGGCGGCATGGGGCCAAGATACCCCAGCCTCACGGCATCGTGCCGCCCCGTCGTGCGGAGGCTACGGTCGCGGGTGCGCCGGCGTGAGCGGTGGCGTGGGCGGTAGCGTCGCCCCCCCCACGCCTGTGCTGTTCGTGAGCGCGCCTGCGCCCGTGTTCATGTTCGTGCGCAGCATGATCGCGACGTCGGGCGCGATGCCCGCAGCTACGTCGGCTTGCACCAGCGCCGTGAAGGCCACGAGTTGCGACGCGGTCGCACCGCGCTCGAGCAACAGGCGCACCTGCGCAATCGCCCGCGTCACCGGCACGCCACTGGCCACCAGCTGCGTCATCACGCCAAGCGGCACGGTGAGCGGCGTGCTCGGCCAGCGCGTGCGCAAGTCGCGCAGGGCGGTGGCGTTGACGCCGGCTTGCAGTGCGCCTGCGCCCGCGGCCACTTCGTCGGCCGACGTGGCGGCGGCCAATGCGTCGTTCGCGACGCCGAGTCGTTGGCCGAGCTGCGCGACGGCCTGCGCGATGCGCGGCGCGCTCGCCTGCTTGGCGAGGCCTTCGCGGACTTTGGTGAGGAGCGGCGCCGTGGGCACGCCCTTCGCGTCGGCCTGCGCGAGGCTCGCGCGGATCGATTCGCGTGACGAGGCGTCGGCAATGGCGTCGACGGCGCGCTCCTGCGCTGCGAGCGGCGCCACGCGCGAGGACGCGAGCACGACGACCAGCGCGAACACGCTTCCGCGTACGCGCCTCATGGCGCCTGCACGAACAACACCGACTGCGGCTTGCCGAAGTCGTCGTCCTTGGCGCGCGTCGCGCGCGGATCCGCGACCCAGCGCGCGCCGTCCACGAGGAGCGCATACGCGTGACGGCCCGGCGGGATCAGCACCAGTGCGCTCCACGGCTGTCCCGCTTCGAGGCGCCGCATCGGCGTGGCGGTGGGCTGCCAATCATTGAAGTCGCCCACGACCGAGACCGATCGCGCATCGGGCGCGTCGAACACCAGTTGCACGGCCACGAGCGCGCCGTGCGCGTTCGCTGCCTGCAGCGGCGGAGCGGTTGCTGCGGCGGTGGATGCGCCGCCAGCCGCTGCGGCCGGCGGCTGCGTCACCGATGGCGCGTTCGCGTCCGGACGCAACGCGCCGCGCGCGACGAAGCCGATCACCAGCGTCGCGGCCGCGAGCGCTCCCGCGCGTGCGAGCGAGAGCGATGGCGTGCCGATCCACTCGCCGAAACGCGCCCACGCCGAAGGCGGCCGCCGATGTGCCGTGGCGGCGAGCACCCGCGCGATCGACGACGGCGCCACGCTCGGCAGCGGCGTCAGCACCGCGCGCATCCGTTCGATCGTCTCGTCCCGCTGCTCCCTCTGGTCATCCATGTGTCATCGCCTCGTCCAGCAGGGTTCGCAGGGCATCGCATGCCCGCTTCACTCTCATCCGCACCGCCGACAGGCCCACGCCCGTGGCGGCCGCAATCTCGTCGTACTCGAGCTCTTCCACGTGTCGCAGCAGGAACGCTTCCCGCTGTTCGCTCGGCAGCTGCGCGAGCGCGTGCCGCACTTCGGTCGACCATTCGTCCATCGTGACCGCCGGCGTCGCTGCATCAGCCGGCAACTCACCGACCTCGATCAGCGCCCGGAAGCGCCCGCGTTTCACCTGCGCCGAACGGCAGCGGTTGGCGAGGATCCGGAAGAACCACGGGTCGAACGGCGCGCCCTCGATGAAGCGCGGCAGCGCATCGTGTACGCGCAACCAGCTGTCCTGCACCGCCTCCTCCGCGTCGTGCGCATCGCCGAGCATCTGCGTGGCGAATCGCAGCGCGCGTGGATAGTACGCGTCCACGAGGGACGCGAACGCGACCTGGTCCCCCGCGCTGGCGCGCGCGAGCAGCGCCCCGTCTGGGCCTCGGCGTTCGTTCAGTCGAGCCTCACCTGCTTCGATTGGATGGAGCTGTCGATCCGGTCGTTCGGCCCTGGTGCAAACTGCCACCACATCATCGAGATGTCCGTGGTGCCCGCGCTGAATCCGATGATGGTGGTCATCGGCACCGTGAGCGTCTGCCCCGCCGCGACGCCCAAGCACGTCGTGTCGCACGGTGCGAAGAGCATGAGCGGCTGAACCCCGGCGTCCACCAGGAAGAAGCGCACGAGCGTCGCGCCCCGGTTCTTCACGACGATACTGGTCCGCGCCGACGTGATCTCGATGGCGGCGGCGCCGGTCAGGATATCGGGCGACGACGTGGGCGAGCCGGTGCACGCGGCGAGCGCGAGTGACACGAACAGCAGCGGTAGGCGACGCATGGGCATGCTGCATAAGGATTGGAGGTCACCGGGGAATCGGCAACCGGTCACGCCCAGCCATACCCCGCCGCGGCAGCGGGTGTCACCGGGCGGCGGCGCGGTGGGCGCCACGCACGATTGGCACGCGGCGATTCAGGCGTAGATTGGCGCCATGGCCGCCGCTCGCCGCACCGCTCGCACACGCCACGAGAACGACGCGCTCCGTCACCTCCGGGCGATCGTGGCCGAGCTCTCGGCGAGCGCCCGCTCGCTGGAGAAGCGGACCGGCGTGACCAACGCCCAGCTCTTCGTGCTGCAGTCGCTCGCGGCCGCCCCCGGGCCGCTCACGATCGGTGAACTGCGACGCACGGTCCAGAGCGGGCAGAGCGCGGTCTCGCTCATCGTCGCCCGGCTCGAGCGCGCGGGGTTGGTGACGCGCGGAACGGCCGCGCACGATCGGAGGAGGCGCGCCGTTGCGCTGACCGCGAAAGGTGCGCGCATCGCCAGGCGCGGACCGACGCCGCCACTCGCGCGCGTCATGGACGGATTGGCCGACCTCCGTGAATCCGAGCTGCGCCAACTCGCCGTCGGACTCGAAGCGCTGGCCACCGCGATCGGTGCAGCGAGCGACGATCCACCGCCGATGTTCGAAGGGCCGGCGCGCTAGCGGTCGCTACCGGACAGGTTGTTCACGGCTTGAGAGGCGACTGAGTGGTGGTCGCGTCGCTGGTCGCATCCTGCGGCATCGCGGCGCCCGCGTCGCCGTTCCCCGGTCTGTCGGGCGCGTCGTAGTACGTCCAGGGCTTGGCCACCAGCCGCATGACGCGCGTCGCGCGGCGGAACAGCCCCGACGCGCCCGTGACACCGATGGACACGAGCGAGCGCTCGAGCAGCCAGCTCAACCCCCAGAGCGGCACCGCGGCCACCACCACGAACGGCCAGCAGATCATGCCCACGATCACCGCCAGGAAGACCACCGGCGCGAGGATCATGCACGGCCCGACGGCCGGCAGGATCACGCCGCGATAACGCGGGATTAGCACGGGACGGCGGCGGATGGTCACGCGGGGGAACTTATATTGACGTCAATGTGTATGGCACTGCGGGCGACCATGCCCGACCCACGCCAACCTGGGAGCTGCTCATGAGACTTCATCTCGCCGCCGCGTCGCTGGCCGCCTGCGCGCTCGCTGCCTGCGCCTCCGCACCGCCCGCCGTCAGTCCGGCCGCGACCACGCCGGCGCCCGTGGCCGCCTTCACCGCCGCACCGGCCGCGCCATCGCGCGCGAACGCCAACTCGGCCGCCGATGAAGCCGCGGCCCGCGCCGCGCGCGACGCCAGCCGCCGGAAATCCGAGGCCGACGCCGATCGCACGACGCTCGCGTCCGTGCTCTACTTCGAATACGATCGCGACGAGCTGCGCGCGGAGACCGCCAGTGCGCTCGAGCAGGTGGCCGACGTCCTGCGTCGGCGTCCGCAGCTGGCGATTCGCCTCAACGGGCACGCCGACGAACGTGGCAGCGACGAGTACAACCTCGCCCTCGGCCAACGGCGCGCCGCGGTCGCGAAGCGCTGGCTCGTGGATCACGGCATCGACGCCGAACGGGTGGCCATCACGAGCTTCGGTCGCGAGCGCCCGGTCTGCACCGAGAATGTCGAGGCCTGCTGGCAGCGCAATCGTCGCGACGAAGTGATGGTCACGAGGGGCGACGACCTGATCGTCGGACCCACGTCCTGAGCGGCGCTTACGCGCGTACGGCCCCGATCACGCGGCCCGAGCGGCAGTCGACGCGCAGCAGTTCCGTCACGCGCATGCCGTACGCATCCACGGGATCGGGGCGGTAGTCACCGCGCCCGGATTGCGAACGCACCAGCGTCAGCGTGATCCGCGATGATGGGACGCGGAGTGGCGTCGCGCAGGCGTTGGTCGGGTCGCCGGTCACCGCGCCCGTGAGGGCCACGGGTGCGCCGCTCAGCGCGCGTGCCGACGCATCCTCCGGAACCTGAGTGGCAGCGGCGGCGCATCCGCCCGCGAGAACGAACAGCGCCGCCACCACCCTCCGCACGCTCAGTATCCCGCTGCGAGCCCGAAGCCGCGCGGCTCGGTCACGCCGCGCCAGACTTTCCCGTCGCGATGGATGCTCTGCACGTTCGCGAGCGAACCCCACGGCGAACGCTTCACCCCGTGCCCGAGGGGCGCCATGAAGGTCGTGGCCGAGTCGGCCCACGCGTTCTTCTCCGCCACGAGCGAGTCCGGCACGTCCTGGTGATGGAACTGGGGCGCGGCCATCGCCTCGCCGATCGACTTGTGGTAGTCGATCACGCTCACGATCAGGTGCGCCACCGCCGTGATGATGTACGCGCCACCCGCGGCGCCCGTGACCAGCAACGGCGCGCCCGCGGGGTCGAGGACGATCGTCGGCGTCATGCTCGAGAGCATGCGCTTGCCGGGCTGGATCGCGTTCGTCGACCCTTGCACGAGCCCCATCGCGTTGACCGCGCCCACCTTCGCGGTGAAGTCGTCCATCTCGTCGTTCAGCAGGAACTCCGCGCCCGGCACCGAGAAAGCCGAGCCGTAGCTCTCGTTGATCGTCGTCGTGATCGAGACCGCGTTGCCCTTCGCGTCAACGACGGCAAAATGCGTCGTGTGGCGCTTGTCCTTGGTCGGCGTACCGCCGGCGCTGCCGCTCGACATCTCGCCGATCTCGGCCGCGAGCGCCGTCGCCGTGTCCTTCGAGAGGAACGACGCCGCGGGAATCTTCACGAATGCCGGATCGCCCAGCAGCGAGTTGCGCCGCGCGAACGCGCGCCGCTCGGCCTCGGCCAGCACGTGAATCGACTTCGGCGTGCGCCAGCCGAGCGCCGCGAGGTCGCGATGCTCGAGGATGCCGAGGATCAAGCCGAGCGTGAGGCCACCCGACGAGACGGGCGGCATGCTGATCACGTGGTGGCCGCGGTAGTCGAACTCCACCGGCGTGCGCCAGAGCGGCGTGTAGCTCGCGAGATCCTCCTTCGTGATGATGCCACCGCCCGACTTCATGGCGGCGACGATCAGGTCGGCGGTCTCACCCGCATAGAAGCCGTCCTTGCCGTGCTCGGCGATGCGCGTGAGCGCGGCCGCGAGTCCGGGCGCCTTCCACGTCGCGCCCACGGGCAGGAACTTGCCGTTGCTGAGGAAGAGCTTCGCGCTGGTCGAGTCGAGGCCGAGCCGCTTGGCGCCGCCTTCGTCATCGTCACTGAACGCGGTGTCGATCGCGAAGCCGTTGCCCGCGAGCGCTGCGGCCGGCTTCACCAGCTCGGCCCACGGCTTCGAGCCGTACTTCTTGTGCGCCTCGAACAGGCCCGCCACCGAGCCGGGAATGCCAGCCGCGAGCGCGCCGGTCACGCTCTTCGACGTCACGTTGCCCTTGTCGTCGAGATACATGTCGCGCGACGCGGCCTTGGGCGCGGTCTCGCGGAAATCGAGCGCGACGTTCTTGCCGTTGATGCGCGCCACCATGAAGCCGCCACCGCCGATGTTGCCGGCCGCGGGGTAGGTCACCGCGAGCGTCATCGCGACCGCGACCGCGGCATCGACCGCGTTGCCGCCGGCCTTGAGCACGTCGAGCCCGGCCTGCGTCGCGAACGGCGACGCCGAGACCACCATGGCCGAATCCGCGGTGGTGACGCGGGCCGCGCGCGTGGCGCCGAGCTGTCGCTTGGTGAGCGTCGAGGGCGCGTCGCTCTTGGCGCAGGCATCGAGGGCGAGAACGGAGAGCAGGTAGAACGCGGTGCGGCGCATCGACGGAGGCGTGATGGGAAAGAAGGGCGCGGCGTGGGGAAAAGGTGGAGAAAGCCGCAGGATGACGCCAGCCAGAACAGCCGTTCGCCTTGCCGCGCGCTTCGTGCGAAGCGCAGATTGACCCCTGCCCACGGCCCCATCCTTCACCGGCTCCCTGGAGCTTTCGTGTCCCAGTTGCTGCGCCTCGCTCTCCTCGCCGCGTGTGCTCCCGCGGTTGCCCTCGCCCAAAAGCCGGCCAAGCCGTCCAAGCCCGCCGACAAGGTGGTGTGGCCGGACGAAGGCCCGAAGACGTGGGCGCCGCGCCCGACGGTCGCGGACATCACGGCCAACGACCTTCGCACGCGTCTCTACCAGTTTGCCGACGACTCGATGATGGGTCGTCGCATGGGAGAGGTCGGCAACGTCAAGGGTACCGACTACATCGCGTCCGAGTTCAAGCGACTCGGCCTCAAGCCCGCCGGCGACGACGGGACCTGGTTCCAGAACATTCCCTACGGCCCGATCGGCTATGACGAGAAGGCATCGTCGCTGACCATCGCCGGTGCCGCGCTCGCGACGCGCAGCGACTGGATTCCGGTGCTGCCCTCGCAGCTCACGAGCGTCGCTGGGTCGGCCAACCTCTCGAACGTGGCGACGGTGTTCGCAGGCAAGTGGGGCGACACGGCGGTCGTGCTCGATGCGGCGAAGTTCGCCGGCAAGATTGCCGTGTTCATCGCGGGGCCGTCGGCGCCCGGCATGACGCAGATCCGCCCACCGGCGATGCAGCGCTGCGACTCGCTGCCCGACCGGTTCGGCGCGAACGCGGTGATCCGCCTCGAGGCCTCGCAGGCGGCGATGAATGCCGCGCGTCCGGCCACCGCGCCGATTGCTGCGGTCATCCGCGACCGGCGCGCCATCACGGCCGGCGCGGCAGGCGTGCTCATCATCGGTCTCGATGAGCTGAACGCGGCCACCATTGCCGCCGCGCTCACGCCACGCATGTCGATGCAGCCGACGCCGAACACGGCACCGGCCGCGACGATGATCGGCGCCGTGATCTCGAATGGCGCCGCCGCACGGTTGTTCGACGCGAATGTCGCGTCGCTCGCCGTCGGCACTGCGGGCAAGCCGGTGAGTGCGTCGTGGGAGTATGCGTGGAAGCCGAGCATGTATCCGTCGCGCAACGTGATCGCGATCCTGCCCGGCTCGGATCCCTCGCGTGCGAGCGAGTACGTGCTCGTGGGCGCACATAACGACCATGTCGGCACGAACACCGTCGCTGTGGACCACGACTCGCTGCGCGCGGTCAACACGGTGACGCGCCGTCAGGGCGCGAACGATCCGGCCTGCCGTCCCACGGCCGACCAGCAGCACCGCATCGACTCGCTCATCGCGTATGCGCGGAGCATCCGTCCGCCGCGCCGCGACTCGATCATGAACGGCGCCGACGACGACGGCTCGGGCACGGTGGTGTTGCTCGAGATCGCGGAGAAGTTCGCGTCCGAGAAGCCGGCGCGTTCGATCATCTTCGTCTCGCACCAGGGCGAAGAGCAGGGACTGCTCGGTTCGCGCTGGTTCGTCAACCATCCGACGGTACCGCTCTCGCAGGTGGTGGCCGCGCACAACATGGACATGCTCGGCAAGGGGCGCGCGGAGCAGGTCAAGTACGGCGGACCGAACTCGGTGCAGATGCTCGGCATGCGGCGCCTCTCACGCGATTTTGGTGACATCATCGACTCGGTGAACGCGACGCGCGGCGAACCGATGGCCATCGACAAGAGCTGGGACGTGCGCGAGAACCCGCTCAACCGGTTCTGCCGCTCCGACCAGGTGAGCTACGTGAGCAAGGACGTGCCGGTGACGTACTTCTCGCTCGGCTACGCACAGGACTATCACCAGGCCACCGACGAGCCGCAGTACATCGAGTACGAGCACTCGGCGCGTCTCGCGCGGTTCATCCACGACGTCATGTGGGCGGTGAGCGAGCGGCGCGATCGGCCCGTGATCACGGGCAACGAGCCGGGGTGGCCGCGATGCTGATGCGAACGGGATCGTCGTGCGGCGCGGCGCTGGGCGCGCTGTTGCTGGCCGGTGCTGCGTCACTGCAGGCGCAGGCGCGGCCCGTGCGTCACACGGTGGTGGCGGGCGCGCACCAGCTGGCGCTCTGGGAAAAGCGGCCCGCGGGTACGCCAAAGCGCGCGGTGTTGCTGTTGCACGGCCGCACTTGGAGTGCGCTGCCCGATTTCGACCTGCAGGTGAGCGGCGAGAAGCGTTCGTTGATGGATGCGCTCGTGGCCAAGGGCTACGCGGTGTACGCGCTCGACCTCGCCGGGTACGGTGCCAGCCCGCGCGACGCGAGCGGGTGGAACACGCCGGAGTCGGCGCGTGCGGACCTCGTCGCCGCGCTGACGTGGGTGCGCGATTCGTCCCGCGTGAAGGGCGCGCCCGCTCTCTTCGGCTGGTCGCTCGGCTCGGTGACCGCGTTCTTCACCGCGCAGGAGCGGCCCGAGCTGATGAGCGACCTCATCATGTTCGGTTGGCCGGGGGTGCGCGTCTCGATGCTGCAGCCCGGTGATGCCGGCGCGCCGCCGCGCGCTGCCACGACGGCGATCGCAGCGGCCGAGGATTTCATCCGGCCCGACGTGATCTCGAAGAAGGCGATCGAGGCGTATGTGGCGGCAGCGCTCCAGGCCGATCCGGTCAAGAGCGACTGGAACCACTCCGAGCAGTGGCAGGCGCTCGACGCGAAGAAGGTCACCGTGCCGACGCTCCTGCTGCAGGGCGAGTTCGATCCCGTGTCGCAGATGAGCGCGCAGGTGGACTTCTTCACGAACCTCGGCACGGCTGACCGTCAGTGGGTCGTGATCAAGGGCGGCGATCATGCCGCGTTGATGGAAGACACGCAGGCAGCGTTCGTCAGTGCGATGACGGCGTTCCTCGACCGGCCCCGGAGGAAATAGCGCGTGTCCAAGCCGAGGAGCGCCAACTTCACCCTGTTCGTGCTCTTCGCGATCAACATGCTCAACTTCTACGACCGGCAGATCCTCGCCGTCGTGTCGGAGCCGGTCCGCAAGGAGTTCCTGCTCGGTGACGCGGCGCTTGGCTGGCTCAACACGGTGTTCGTGCTGCTGTACGCCTTCATCGGGTTGCCGCTCGGGCGCATGAGCGATACCGGCTCGCGCGTCAAGATCCTCTCCGGCGGTGTGGCGGTGTGGAGCGTGTTCACCGGCTTGTCGGGCTTGGCCGCAGGCTACTGGACGATGTTCGTCGCGCGCATCGGCGTGGGGTTCGGCGAGGCGGCGTGCTCGCCTGCGAGCAACTCGATGCTCGGCGACCTCTTTCCCGCGAGCAAGCGCGCACGGTCCATCTCGATCTTCATGCTCGGGTTGCCGATCGGGATCTTCCTCTCGAACGTGCTGAGCGGCATCATCGCCAGGAGCTACGGCTGGCGCATGACGTTCTTCGTGGCGGCGGTGCCGGGCCTCCTGCTCGCGCTGATCGTCGCGCGCATGAGCGAACCGGCACGCGGCGGCGCGGACAACGTGAGCACGGCAGCGCCGGCCGCGTCGACGGGCTTCTGGGCACCGTTCGTGGCGCTCATGAAGATCCCGACGCTGCGCTGGCTGATGCTCTCGGGGGCGCTGCAGAATTTCAGCATCTACGCCGTGAACGCGTTTCTGCCGGCGTACCTGATGCGCTGGCACAAGCTGCCGATCGCGCAGGTGGGCGTCGTGGCCGGGCTCGTGCTGGGCGCCACCGGGTTGCTGTCACTCGTCCTGACCGGGTTCGTGGCCGACCGGCTGCATGTGTGGCGGAAGGACGGCCGGCTCCTCTTCTCGTCGATCACGATCGCGCTGCACGCGCCGCTCTTCTACGTCGCGCTCGCGCTGCCGCAGGGCGACACGATGACCTTCGCCTGGCTCGTGGGGATCTCGTGGGTGCTGTTCTACACCTACTACGCGACGGTCTATGCCTCGATCCATGAAGTGGTGCCGCCGGCGCTGCGCGGCAGCGCGATGAGCCTCTACTTCTTCTGGATGTACGTGCTGGGCGGCGCGTTCGGCACCGCCATCCTGGGGAGCATCTCGGACCGGGCCGCGAAGGCGGCGATGACCGCCGCCGGCGCGACGGAGATGTCCGAGGCCTTCCGCGCGACGGGACTGCACGACGCGTTCGGCATCGTGCCCGTGATCGGCGTGCTGCTCGCGGTCATGTTGTTCGTGGCGTCGCGCACGATCACGCGCGACATCGAGCGGGTCTCGGCCTGAGTCGACGGTCGTCCTGAGCGAAGCGAAGGACCTGCTTGTGTCGCCATCGAACGACGCCAGCAGGTCCTTCGCTTCGCTCAGGACGACATCTCAGGGCGTCCGTGCCTTCAGGAACGCGACCAACCGCTCGGCGAACCTCGGAAATCCGTCGAGATTGTAGCGCACGCGAATCGTCCGCTTCTCGACCGTGGACACGATGTCGAGGCACGCGATCCATCGCCGGTAGCGCACGCCGGCGACCTCGCTCCACGCGATGAAGGTGTGCGTGCCATCGCCCGACATCTCCTCGATGCCGTCGGCGGAGAGGCGCACCGTCGCCACTTCCGTGTCCCAGAGGCGCGCCTGGTAGCCGACGTTGGCCGTGAGGAAGAGGCCCATCACCCAGGCGAACGCCGAGCGGTTCCAGCCGAGGTAGATCGACGAGAACGCGAACGCCGCGCCGAACACCGAGGCCCAGAAGGTGCCTTCGCGCAACCACCATGGGCTCGGCGGATAGCGGAAGAGCTCGCTCTCGATGTCGTCGTTTTCGTGCGCGAGCCCGAGCTTAATGCGCGCGGCGGCGCGTTCGTCGTCGCCCATCCTCGCGAGCGCCGCCTCGCGTGCCGCAGGATCGAGTTGCGCGACTTCGCGGATCCGGCTCCGGCGTTGCTCGCGCACGAGGCGCACCACGAGGAACGATGCGATCGGGATGCCGAACAGCAGCCCGATCCAGACGCGGATGCCAAAGACCTCGCGCAGCACCTCGAGGGTGGCGAGCACGAGCACATGCGCGGCAACCTGGCGCCAGTTCACGTGCGCGTGGGCCTCCCTACCTGGCCGGCCGCTCGTACACCACGCGTCCACCGACGATGGTGGCGCGCACCTTCGCATCAGCGATCTTCTCGGGCGCCACCTTGAACAGGTCGCGGTCGAGCACGACGATGTCGGCGAGCATCCCCGCCTTGAGTATCCCGACCTTCGTGTCCATGAAGGCCACGTACGCCGCGCCCTTGGTGTACGCGGTGAGCGCCTGCTCGAGCGTGATCTTCTGCGATGGCACCCAGCCGCCGGGATTCTTGCCGTCGAGCGTGCGACGCGTGACGGCCGCCTGCAATCCCTCGAGGGGCGTCGGCGGCGCCACGAACCAGTCGCTGCCGAAGGCGAGCGTCGCGCCAGCGTCGATGAACGACTTGAACGCGTAGGTGCCCTTCGCGCGCTCGGCGCCGATGACCTTGTCGGCCCAGCGTCCGTCGTCGATGGCGTGATACGGCTGCATGCTCGCGACGACGCCAAGCTTGGCGAAGCGCGCGAAGTCGCCCGGGGCGACGTGCTGCGCGTGCTCGATGGCGAAGCGGCGATCCTTCGGGCCGTTCTCCTTCGCCACGCGTTCGTAGACGTCGAGCTGCGTGCGGATCGCGCGGTCGCCGATCGCGTGCACGGTCACGTGCAGTCCGGCCGCGTCTGCGCCCTTGGTCCACGCGTAGAGACTCTCCGGCGGCGTCACGTAGAAGCCCGAGTCCTTGGGCGTGTCGCTGAAGGGCGCGACCATGGCGGCGGTGTGCGAGCCGAGCGAGCCGTCGACGAATCCCTTGAGGCCGTCGAGCCGGAACCAGTCGTCGCCGCGGCCGTTCTTCGCGACTTCATCGCGCAGCCGCTGCCACTTCGCGAGTGGCGTGTACGCGATCACGCGCGTCGTGAGCCGGTGCTGGTCGTGCGCGCGGCGAATGGTGTTCACGCCGGTCCAGCTCGTCACGTCCCCTTCGCCGACGTGACGCACCGTGGTGACGCCGCGCTCGGCCACGTACTTCATGGCCGTGTCGAGCGTGCGGTCCCACTGCGCATCGGTGCGCGCGGGCACGGCGCGATCGACGAGCCCCATCGCGTTGTCCTTGAAGACACCGGTGAGTTCGCCCTTGGCGTCGCGGACGATCGTGCCGCCGGCCACGTCGCGCGCCGTCTTGTCGACCTTGGCGATCTTGAGCGTCGCCGAATTGGCGAGCGACATGTGGCCGTCGAGCCGGTTGATCCAGACCGGATTGTCGGGCGTCACCGAGTCGATCCAGCTGCGCTGCGGCAACTCGCCGCCCCAGAGCTGGTGGTCCCAGTCGCCGTTGGTGATCCAGGCGCCCTTGAGACTGCGCTTGGCATGTGCCGCGATGCGCTTGATGAATTCCGCGCGCGTGCCGGCGTCGCGCAGCTGCACCGATTCGAGCGCGCGTCCGCCATCGAGGAAATGCACATGCGCGTCGATGAAGCCCGGCGTCACGAGTGCGCCCTTGGCATCGATGATGTGCGCCGACGCGGGCGCCTGCGCCTTCACGGCGGCGCTGGTGCCCACGATCACGATCCGGTCGCCGGCAACGGCCACGCCTTCGGCCCACGGCTGTGCGACGTCGCCGGTCCAGACGCGCGCATTGACGATCGCGAGCGTGATGGCGGCGGGCACCGACGCCTTCGTCCGCGCGGCCTGGGCGCACAACGAGGCCGGCGCGAAAGCGCCGGCGAGCGCGCATGCGGCCGCCAGCATCCGGGCCGCGATCATCGTCATCCGGGAAGTCATGAGGCTCAAGGTAACGCCCGCAAGCGGGGCTGTTGAGCCGTCCCCTCTCAGCGCGTGCCCTCCGCGCGCGCCTTGAGCCCGTCGGCTTCCATCGCCATGTAGCGCTCGGTGAGCGACGCGCCGAAGCGGCCAAGCAGGTTGCCGAGCCAGCCCGTCATGTCGAGCCGGAGGATGAG
>JANYHJ010000019.1 GCA_025359135.1 Gemmatimonadota bacterium
AGCTCGTCCCCTCCGCCGACGTGCTCGTCGAGAGCTTCAAGTTCGGCACGCTCGAGAAGATGGGCTTGGGCCCCGACGTGCTCCTCACGGCCAATCCCAAGCTCGTCATCGTGCGCATCTCGGGCTTTGGCCAGACCGGACCGTACAACGTCCGCCCCGGCTTCGGCACCCTCATCGAGGCGATGTCAGGGCTCGCCGCCAAGACGGGCTTTCCGCATCACCCGCCCGTGCTCCCAAACGTCGCGCTCGCCGACATGGTGGCCGGACTCTCGGGCGCCTTCTCGGTCATGGCCGCGCTGCGCGCGCGCGACGCGCATGGCGCCAAGGGCCAGGTCATCGACCTCTCGCTCCTCGAGCCGCTGCTCTCGATCGTCGGCCCCGACGCCGCCATCTACCAGCACACGGGCGAGATCCCGCTCCGCATCGGCAATCGCCTGAGCGTCAGCGCGCCGCGCAACGTCTACCACACGCAGGACGGCCACTACCTCGCCATCTCGGCCTCCATGCAGCCGATGTGCGAGAAGCTCTTCATGGTCATCGGACGCGAGGACATGATCGGCGACCCGCGCTTCGCCAACAACGCCGCGCGCATCGAGAACATCGACGAGCTCGATCACGTCATCCAGGAGTTCGTCGGCGAGCGCAGCCTCGAGGAGAACACGGCGCTTTTCCAGGACGCGGGCATCACCGCGGGCCCGGTCTACGACACGGCGCAGCTCGTCGACGATCCGCACGTGCGCGCGCGCGACGTGCTCGTGGAGTACCCCGACGCCGACATCGGCAGCGTCAAGATGCACAACGTCACGCCGCGTCTGGGCGGAACGCCGGGCGAGATCCGCAAGGGCGCGCCCAACCTGGGTGAGGACAACGCGGCGGTCTTCGGCGAGATCGGCCTGAGCGCGGCGCACCTCGCGGCGCTGGCCGCCAACGGGACGATCTAGGGCGCTCGATCCGGAGGCGTCGTCGCGCGTCGCGCGTCGCGTGCGGCCCTCACGCGCGTGCTACTTCTTCGCGCGCGCGTCCTTCATCGTCACGCCGCCCTTCATCACGAACGCCACGGTCTCGAGCTTCCGCACGTCCTCGAGCGGATTGCCCTCGACCGCGATGATGTCGGCCCACTTGCCCGCCACGATCGTGCCGGTCTTGTCGCCGATCCCGATCAGTTCCGACGCGTTCTTCGTCGCCGTCGTGATCGCGTCCATCGGCGTGGCGCCGAGGATCTTCACCATGAGCGCGAACTCCTGGCCGTTCCGTCCGTGGATGTCGCTCGTGGCATCGGTGCCGAACGCGAATTTCACGCCCTGCTGGTACGCCGCGCGCAGCCGCTGGTTGCGCTCGATCTCGATCGCCTTCGCCTTGTCGATCGCGTACTGCGGCGTGCCGTTCTCCGCGCCGCGGTGGATGATGTCCTCGAGGATGATGAGCGTCGGCACCAGGTAGGTGCCGTGCGCCTTCATCGCCGCGATGCCGCGGTCGTCGATGAGCGAACCGTGCTCGATGCTCGCCACTCCCGCATTCACCGCCGCGAGCAGTCCGTCCGCGCCGTGCGCATGCGCCGCCACCTTGCGGCCGAGCTTGGTCGCTTCCTGCACCGCCGCACGCAACTCCTCGTCCGTGAAGGCCGACGCCGTCACCGCATCGCCACTCGAGAGGATGCCGCCCGTCGCGGTGAGCTTGATGTGGTCCGCGCCGAACTTGACGTTCGTGCGGATCTGGCGCCGCACCTCATCGACGCCGGTCACCATCACGCCGGTGCCCGGAAGGTTGAGGTCGGGGCTCCACCCGTTCACGTCCGCGTGCCCGCCGATGATGCCGAGCGAGGGGCCCGCCACGTAGAGCCGCGGGCCCGGGATCACCCCCTTGGCGATCAAATCGCGCACCGCCACGTCGGCAAAGTGCGTCGCGCCCACGTCGCGGATCGTCGTGAAGCCCGCGTCGATCGTCTTCTTCGCGTTGACCGTGCCGTAGACACCCTGGTGCGCGGCCGTCTCCTTGAGCACCGACATGTCGCCGCCATCGGCATCGTACGACGTGATGTGCGTGTGACAGTCGATCAGCCCGGGCAGGAGCGTGTGTCCGCTCAGGTCGATGATCGTGGCGCCCTTGGGGATCGTCACCTTCGACGCCGGGCCCACCCGCGTGATCGTCTCCCCCGTCACGATCACCACCGGATTGTCGAGCTGCGTGCCATCGCCGATGATCAGGCGCGTCGCCCTGATCGCGGTCACCTTGGGCGCAATTTGCGCGTGGGCAACGGACCGGGGCACCGCAAACAACGCGAGAAGCGCGACAAGAGAGACACGAACGATCGAAAGCATGACGGATGGGAGCAGAAGTGGGCCGGGCGAGAGCGACGAATGTGCGCCGCGGACCACGCCGACGGAACGGCTCGCTACGCGGGGGATCCGGCGCAGGCCCGCCGCGCTACTCCCCCCACGGATCGCCCGGCAACACCACCACACGTCCACGCCGGTTGAGCGCGGCATCGAGCCGCAGCATCGAGAGCCCGACCCCCGCGGCGCCCTGCATCATGCCCGTCTGCGCCCGCAGGTCGTTCGGGCTCACGCGATTCTCCGCCTGCACCCAGCGCATGCCGTCGCTTCCACCTGACGCACGCGCAATCGTGTCGTCGGCCATCTGCTGCGCGAGCGCCAGGTAGCGCGACTCGCCGAGCGCCGTCGCCATCGCCACGTAGAAGTCCGACACGCCGCAGTTGCCGCAGCAGCAGCTCACGTTGTTCCAGTAGCCCTCGGAGCGCTCGGGCACGCGACTGTCCACCGTCGCCTGCGCCAGTTCACCGATCGTGCGACGATGGCTCGCGTCGCCCGTCGCCACCGCCAGCGCCTCGTACAAGCGCGCCGTGCCCGCCGGCCCGTGGCACCAGCTCAGGTAGTAGAGCGACTCACCACCCGGCGTGTGATGAAACACGCGCTGCCCGCCACCAGGCGTGCGCTCCGCGATCGACTCGAGATACCGCGCCGCGCCGAGTGCGCCGTCGAGGAAGCGTCGCTCCCGCGTGCGCCCATGCAGCTGCGCGAGGAAATACCCGACCCCGGCCGCGCCGTGCGAAAAGTTCGGATAGCGTCGCGGCACCGACGGCGACAGATCCCACGTCAGTCCGCCATTCGGTCCCGTCACGCCCACCTCGAGCAGCCGGTCGCCGGCACGCATGGCCTGCTCCATCACCGACGCGTCGCGGTTGCTTCGCGCACGATCGAGCAGCACCAGCCCGATCCCGGCCGAACCGGCGATGATGTCGTTGCTCTCGTTCCACGCGATCCCCGCACCCGTGGGCGCTACCGCGCGCGCGAGCACCGCATACGCGCGCTCCGACGCCTCGCGATGCGGCGCCGAACGCAGCACGCGCCCCACGGTCGCCAGGGTCCACGCCACCCCCGCGATGCCACCGTACAGTCCGGCCTCATCACCCTTCACCTCGCTCGGCAACGTCGCCACGAGGTAGTCCGCCGCACGCAGCGCGAGCTCGCGGTGCGCCCCCTCACCCGTGGCCGCGTGCAGCTCGACGAAGAAGAGCACGACCCCCGCAGTGCCCGAGTACAGGTTGGTCTGGACCTCCGGCTTCGCGTCGGCCGGATCCCAGTACCACGAGACGCCACCGACATCGTCGCGTGCGGTGGCGCCGAGCCAGCGCGCAGTGGCGCGCGCCACGTCGAGATACGGTCGCGCTGCATCGCGCGCACCACGCGCACCGGCTGCGCGCGACACGCGCGGCAACACCCCCACCGCCAACGCGCTCGCGAGCGCACGGAGCGCATCACGTCGAGAGCTCGTCTCGCTCATGCGGTCCATTCTACAGTGCGTCGCGGCGCGTGCCAGCCTCGCGCGACCCGTCGTGCCCTGGATCTCGACTCCCACGACGGCCGTGAAGCGCCGCCAGTGGTCGCACGCGGTTGCGCAGCGTCGCCGGACCCGGTCCGAATTGCGGCGTGACGCCGCTCAGGGTCCCAACGCCCCGATCGGGATCACGGCGACGCCGTCCCTCCGCCGGTATCCGGCACCCGACGCGACAATGACGCCGAGGGCAGCCGGTGGTCCAACAGCCCGCGTCTCGATGCGCGACGCGAAGGTCAGCAGGTTGCCGGCGGCTTCCTCGATGCGCGACTGGCCGAGCTTCACTTCGAAGGCGGCCCACGTGCCGTCCGGTGCGCTCACGATCGCGTCCACTTCCAGGCCCGTGTTGTCGCGGTAGTGTGCGACTTCGGCGCCCTGCGCCTGGGACAGCACGCGCAAGTCCCGGACGACCAGCGACTCGAACAGGAAGCCCGTCCATTCGAGATCCTTGAGGAGTCGGTCGGGCGTCGCTCGCAGCGCGGCCACGGCGAGTGCGGGGTCCACGAAATGGCGCTTGACGGCGGTCCTGAGGCGCGAGCGGGAGCGCAGCTTGGGCGACCACGCCGGTTGGTCTTCCACGATCATCAGCCGGCCGAGCGCGTCGAGGTATCCACGCACGGTCTCGTCCGCGAGGGCGCCATCCGCTCCGCCCGCGTCCGCGCCAAGGGTCGACAGCAACGCCGGCGTCGCCACGGTCCGTCCCAGCGAGGCGAGGAGCTTGGCGACGCGGTCCGGATCCCGGCGGCCGACGACGACGCGCGCCAGATCCGCGCGGCGAACCTCGTCGAGATAGTCGCGCATGGCGCGCTGCGCCGACGGCACGCTCAGGTGGCACAGCGCGGGCCATCCCCCCACGACGATCCGTTCGATCACGTCGGGAACCGTCATCCCCGGATCCGCGACGGCTTTCGACTGGCCGCGCAGCAGGCGACGCAGCGAGATCGCGCCCGTGGCGTGCCCGCTCTCGAACAGCGACATCGGGCGCATGCGCAGGCGTGCCATCCGTCCTGCGCCCGTGTGGCGCGTGACGTCGTCGGAGGGTACCGCCGAGCCGGTGAGGATGAATTGACCGGGCCGTCGTCGCGCGTCGACGGCGCGCCGCACGTGGTTCCACACCGCCGGCGACACCTGCCATTCGTCGATGAGGCGCGGCGTGGCGCCGTCGAGCACGACGGCTGGCGCGACCTCGACGGCCGTCACCGCGTTCGCGTCCACGTCGAGCAGGACCTCGCTCGCGGCCACCTGGCGCGCCGTCTCCGTCTTGCCGCAGGCGCGCGGCCCCTCGATGACGATCGCGCCTGCCGTGCGGAGGCGGTCGGTCAATTCCGCGTCGACGACGCGCGGGGTGTACGATCGCGCCGACGGCATGGGGGAGGTGGCCGGATGAGGAGCGGGGCGGGGCGGAGGACGCCGAGAAGCTGACGGGAGGTTCGTCACAAAGCAAGCAAAATCTATTGCATAATGCAACGTTTTGTCTTGTCAAAAAACAACAACATAACTCGTCAAAAAGCAATAAAATTGCTCGTCAAAACGTAACGCTTGCAGTCGTCAGAACGCAACCGTGGCCAGCCGCACGCACCGACGATGCCTACGGCCCGCGCGCCGCAGCCCTGTCCGGAATGGCCGGCAACCCCAGCCGCCGCGCCACCTCCGCGAATCGCGGATCCTTCCGCACGAGGTCGAACTCCTTGTCGGCCAGCGTGCTCACGCGGAAGAGCACGTCCTTCCTGTCCGCGGCCTTGATCAGCCACGTCATCGCCTGTGCGGTGTCCTTGAGCCCGAGGTACACCACCGCAATCGCGCCCGGCGCGCCCGGCGCGTTCGGCAGCTTGAGCAGCTTCGTCAACGCGGCCTGCGCCTGCGTCGCCTGCCCCGCCTCCGCGTACGCGCCGCCCAGCAGGCCGACATACGGCGCTGCCCCCTTCGACAACGACGCCGCCGCTTCAAGCTCCTTGAGCGAACCGCGCACGTCACCCACGTCGCGCATCACGCGCGACCGCACCGCGCGCGCAATCGGCGCGCTCGGATCCAGCTCCACCAGGTCATCGGCCATCTGCAGCGCCGAGTCCTTCTTGCCCGCCGACGCGAACGCGAGCGCAAGCGCCCCCGCCACCATCGGCGCATTCGGGTCGAGCACGCGTGCCTTGCGGAGCGCCACGAGTCCGTCCGCGGCACGCCCCGTCCGCAGCAGGTGCTCGCCATACCACAGCTGTCCGTTGGCATACTCGGGCGCGAGCTTGACCGCGCGCGCCAGGTCCCCCTCGGCCAGCGCGCGACTGCCCGAGAGCGAGCGCAGGTGTCCGCGCGCCGCGTACCCCTCACCCAGCGTGCTGTCGAGCGCGAGCGCGATCTCCGCCTCGCGCAATCCGGTCACCACGATCGAGTCAGACGGCAGCGGCGAATGCAGCGTGCGGATCGCATACGCATCGGCCAGGCCGGCGTGACCGAGCGCGAACTTGGGATCGCGCTGGATCGCGGAGCGGAACTGCGCCTGTGCCGCTTCGAGGGCGCCGGGACTCGGACGCGAGAGCAGTTCGCGGCCGCGCAGGTACGCGTCGTACGCCTTCGGGTCGACCTCGCGCTCGGCCACCTGCGTGGTCTCCGGTGCGCTCAGCTCGGGCGTCAGGGCGTCGGTGATCGATCGCGCCAGCACGCTCTGCACCTTGAAGAGGTCCGTCGCCTCGCGCTCGAACACGTCGCTCCACACCGTCAGACCGTCGGAGACGCGCACGAGGCGCGCCGTGAGCCGCAGCCGCTTCCCGTCGCGCTGCACCGTGCCCTCGAGCACCGTGGCCACGTTGAGCGCCTTGCCCACCGCCGCGATGTCGCCCCCCTTCTGGCGGAGGTCGCTCGCCTGCATGCGCGACGCCACGCGCAGTCCGGCAATCCGCGACAGCGAGGACGTCAACTCCGCCGTGATCCCTTCCGCGAGATACAGATCCTGCGTGTCGCGTCCGATCGACGTGAACGGCAGCACCGCGAGCGAGTTGGACGCCGCGGTGTTGGCCACTTCGACGAGCGGCACGTTCGTGCGGGCCGCGTTCCGGTCGCGCGCACGCATCGCGAGCGCACCGCCCACCGCCGCGAGCAGCACCAGCCCCACGCCCACCACGAGCAACGGCCCACGCCGGAGCGCCGCCGCTGCCATCGCGTCGCGCGACGCTGTCGAGAAGGTGCCGCTCACCACCGCCGGATCTTCCAGCAGGGACACCAGCGCCTCCGCGCTCTGCGGGCGATGGTCCGCATCCTTTTCGAGACAGCGCATCACGATCGCCGCGAGCGCGTCGGGCACGTCCGCACGACGCTGCTGCACCGGCACCGGCGCCTCCGCGAGCTGCGCGGCGAGCAGCGCCTGCGGCGACTTCCCCGTGAACGGCGGTTTTCCAGTGAGCATCTCGTACGCGAGGATGCCCGCGGCGTAGATGTCCGCGCGATGATCCGTCTCCGGATCGCCAGCGGCCTGCTCGGGCGCCATGTACGCTGGCGTACCAAGTGACGTGCCCTGCCCCGTCAGCGTGCCGTGCTCGTGGAAGCGCGACGGTGTGCGTGCCGAGACGAGCGCCTTGGCCACGCCGAAGTCGGTGACGGTGGCCGTGCCGGCCGTGAGCAGCACGTTGTCGGGCTTGATGTCGCGATGCACCACGCCGCGCTCGTGCGCGAAGGCCAGCGCACGCGCCACGTCACGCAGCACGTTCACCACCTCGCGGATCGGCATCGGGCCGCGCCGCACGGTCTCGCGCAGCGACTCCCCTTCCACGAACGGCATCAGGAAGTAGGGCAGCCCCTCCGCGACGCCGCTCGAAAGCACCGGCACGATGTGCGGATGCTGCATCGCCGCAGCCATCAGGATCTCGCGGCGGAACCGCTCGACCGAGAGCGTGGCCGTCAGCTCGGGCGGCAGCACCTTGACCACGACGCGCCGCTCCAGCGCCTGGTCGAACGCCACGAAGACGTAGGCCATGCCGCCACCACCGAGCTCGCGCTCGATGGTGTACGCGTCGCCAAGTGCGCGCTGCAGGAGCGCACGCACATCGCTTACAGGCACGCGAACCGTTCGGTCGGAGACAGGAGGCATGACGATGACCCGGGCATGGTCGAAATACCATCGCCAATCGGGTAATCGTTGGACATTCGACCGGCTCGAAGGGATTGCTCGCCCTCTCAGCCGACCGTTGCAGCTAATGTCGCGCTAGGACCGCCTGAGCGCGAGCGAGGAATCGGCGTCGGAGACCGGCAGCACGACACTGTCACCGAGTGCGTGGGCACTGCCCACCAGTTCGCCCACGCCACCGCCGTGATACGCTTCTTCGCCGTGTTCCGACTGGTCCACGCCCATCAGCTCGTCGCCGAGCGGCACGCGGAGTCCCATGAACCCCTCCACGAGCTTGAGGATCACCCACGACGCAGCCCCCGCGAGCAGCACCGTCGCGGCCACCGCCGTGAGTTGCACCCCCACGAGCCCCGGGTTGCCATAGAGCAACCCGTCGGCGCCCGCCGGATTCACGGTCTTCGTCGCGAACACGCCCGTCAGCACCGCCCCCGCGATACCGGCCACGCCGTGACAGGCGAACACGTCGAGCGCGTCGTCGACCTTGATCCTCGGACGCAACTGGATCGCCGCATATGACAGGCACGCCGCGATGCCACCGATGGCGAGCGCGGCCATCGGGGTCACGAACCCCGCCGCCGGCGTGATCGCCACGAGCCCCACCACCGCGCCGGTGGCCGCGCCAACCGCCGTCGCGCGCCCCGTACGCACCAGGTCCACAAGCAACCACGTGGCCATGGCGGTGGCGGCGGCCGTGTGCGTGGTCAGGAATGCGTTGGCCGCCACCTCGTTGGCGGCGAGTGCTGACCCGGCATTGAAGCCGAACCAGCCGAACCAGAGCAGCCCGGCGCCAAGCAGCGTGAACGGCACGTTGTGCGGCACGATCGTCGCGCGCCCGTAGTCGCGCCGCTTGCCCAGCAACAAGGCCGCCACCAGCGCCGATGTGCCCGCGCTGATGTGCACCACCGTGCCGCCGGCAAAGTCGAGCGCGCCGAGCGTGCGCAGCCAGCCGCCGTCAGCCCACACCCAGTGCGCGAGTGGATCGTAGACCACGAAGGTCCAGAGCAGGCCGAACACCAGGAACGCGGAGAACTTCATGCGCTCCACGACCGCGCCCGAGATCAGCGCCACCGTGATCGCCGCGAACATCGCCTGGTACACCGCAAAGGCGACATGCGGAATCGTCGCCGCATACGTGGCGTTCGCGGTGGCGCCGACACCGGCGAGTCCGGCCCACGCAAAGGAGCCGATCCACTTGCTGCCCGGGCCGAACGATAGCGAGTAGCCCGCCACGACCCACTGCACCGAGACCACCGCCAGCGCCGCCATGCTCATGAGCAGCGTGTTGAGCGAGCTCTTGCCGCGCACCAGGCCGCCGTAGAAGAAGGCCAGGCCCGGCACCATCAGCATCACGAAGGCCGCCGACACCAACACGAAGGCGGTGTCGCCCGCGGAAATTGGCACCGCGTTCACGCGTCGTCCTCCGCGTGAGCCTTGAGCAGGTTCGAGGCGCGCTGCACCTCGTCCGCGTTCACCGGGGTCAACGCGGCCACGTCGCGGTCGCCCGTACGGATGCGGATCACCTCGTCGAGCGGCTGCACGAAGATCTTGCCATCTCCCACGCCACCGGACCTGGCAGACGACAAAATGGCCTGGATGCACGGCTCCACGAACGGCTCGGAACACGCCATCTCGATCCGGATCTTCTCATGGAAGTCGAGCACCACGGTCTGCGCCCGGTAGTGCTGCACCACCTCGCGCTCGCCCCCATGGCCCGTCACGCGCGAGATCGTCATGCCCGTCACGCCCACGCGGAACAGCGCCTCCTTCACCTCGGCGAGTTTCTCGGGGCGGATGATCGCGATGATCAACTTCATGAGGGCCTCGGGAAATGAAAAACGGCCGCGCCAGCCCCGGCGCGGGAGCCGGTGCCATCGCGAGCGTTCGCGGGTGATGATTGTGGGCGAGACAGCCGGGAGCGGACCGGCTTTGCGAGCATACTGCGACAGCCCGTCCACGGTCAAGACGGGAACGCCTTAAGAGGTTGCCCACGTCGAGGGAGACCCGCGCGCCACTACCCCTCGAGCGCGGCCAACTCCACCCCGCGGCTCGCGAACACCCGCGCCACCGCCTCGCCGATCTTGTTGTTCGGCGTGCTCGCCCCGGCCGTGATCCCCACGCGGATCGCCCCCGCTGGCAACCACCCCGCTTCCTCGAGCTCGTCGAACTTGCCCGTCGGCAGGTGCCGGATCGCACCGCGCTCGACGTCGATGCACGTCGCATCCGAGACGTGATACGTGCGCACCCGCTCGCTGCAGAGCGCCGCCAGCGAAATCGTGTTGCTCGAGTTGTAGCCGCCGATCACGAGCATCACGTCGAGCGGCTCCTTGAGCAGGTCGTTGACCGCGTCCTGCCGGTCCTGCGTCGCGCTGCAGATCGTGTCGAACGACCGGAAGTGTTCCGCCACGTGCGACACGCCATAGCGCCGCTCGAGCGACTTCCCCACCTCGGCCGCGATCGCCAGCGACTCGCGCGCCAGCATCGTCGTCTGGTTCGCCACGCCGATCCGCTGCAGGTCGCGCACCGGGTCGAACCCGGCACTCATCGCCTTCGCGAACGTCGTCGTGAACGCCGCGCCATCCGACTTCTGCTCGATGAAATCCATCACGAGCTGCGCCTCGTCCATGCTGCGCACCACGATCCAGCGCCCGCCCGGATACTTCTCCATCTGGCTCGCCGTCGCGCGCGTCTCCTCGTGGTAGTACTTGCCGTGGATCAGCGCCGTGAAGCCGTCCCGGCCGTAGCCCTCCACCCGCTTCCAGACGTTGAGCACCGAGCCGCACGTCGTGTCCACCACCACGCACCCGATCCCGCGCAGCACCTCGAAGTCGCGGATCGTCACCCCGAACGCGGGCAGGATCACCACGTCGGGCGCTTCAACGCCCGTGAAGTCGAAACCGCTGCCATCCGCGAGCGAGCCGAGGAAGATCACCCCCATCTCCCTGAGCTTCGCGTTCACGTGCGGGTTGTGGATGATCTCCCCCGCGAGGAAGACGCGCTTGTCCGGAAACTTCCGCCGCGTCTGGTACGCGTAGTCCACCGCCCGCTCCACGCCGTAGCAGAAGCCGAACTCGCGCGCGAGACGCACCGTCACGCCACCCGCCTCGAGCGTGTACTCGCGCGCGCGCAACAGGTCCACGAGGTGCCCGTTGTAGTCCTGCGCCAGCGTGTCCTGGACCTCGGCCTTGAGGCCGAAGCCCTTCCGCACGTACGTGAAACCTGGATCGGTTTGCGCCATAGTAGCTGGGAACCTAGCGTCCCTCCGGATGACCGTCACCCAGCTCGATCCCGACTTCCTCGCCCTCCAAGGCGCCCTCGCCGGCCAGTACGCCCTCGAGCGCGAACTCGGACGCGGCGGCATGGGCATCGTCTATCTCGCCCGCGAAGTCGCGCTCGATCGACTCGTCGCCCTCAACGAAAGTCTCGGGCCGCTCGTGCCCGGCACGCTCGCACCGGTGGCCCTGCACGCGATGGCGCGACTCGTGCGCACGCGTCGCCTGCTCGCCGACGGCTTCGGCCTCGCCGACATCCGGCGTGGACTGAGGCAGCGACTTGACGAACGCAAGGAAGAAGTCGCCTACTCGGCGCAGCGCACGGGATTCAGGACCAGGCTCGTGAAGGGCGTCGCCGTCGTGAGCGGCACCGGACTGGTCGGGTCCATCCTCACGCTCGCCTCCACGGCCGTCGGTGGCAACCTCAAGGAGGTGGCGCGGGTCATCGGTGCGCTCAGCTTCTTCGGCTTTCTCGTCAGCACGCGCGCGCTGGTGACTCCCGTCTAGCTGCGCGGCGAGATTCCGCGTCATTTATACAGCCATTTTACGTACATTATCACATCATTATAGCTACACTATAGTCTGTTTTGATCGCTCCCTCTATCTCACGCGAACGCTCCCGCCAGCCAGAGCGACGTGCCGACGTTTTCGAGCCGCGCCATGCACAGCGTCGCACGCCGCTGTTGCATGGGGTGCGCGAAATCGTCCTCGGGGAGCAGACACGCGAGCGTTCGCGCACGGGGAGGTCACGTACGTCCTCCTCAGCCCGAATTCGTGGCGGTGACGTCCATCGGTGGCTGCGCTATCGTCATGGAGCCCTCTCCGGGCCTCCGGCGATCGCTGCCCCCGAGCGTCCTGCGGCATGAGCGACGATCTCCTCCCACATCCGGACCACTTCGACCTCGTTGTCATCGGCGGCGGACCCGCCGGTGAGAAGGGCGCCGCACAGGCGGCCTACTTCGGGAAGCGCGTCTGCCTGATCGACAAGGCGCCTCGCCCCGGCGGCGCCGCCGTCAACACGGGCACGATTCCGAGCAAGACGCTGCGCGAGACCGCCCTCTATTTCTCCGGTCTCCGCCAGCGCGGCCTCTACGGCGTCGACTACACGGTCAAGAGCGACATCACCATCTCCGACTTCATGTTCCGCGAACGTGCGGTCGTCGAGGCGGAGTGGGAGCGCATCAACCAGAACCTCGATCGCCACGACATCGCCAAGGTGCAGGGGCTGGCCCGCTTCCTCGGCCCCAATGCGGTCGAAGTCCGCTCCTACCGCCAGCCCGTGCGCCGCATCACGGGCGAACTCTTCCTCGTCGTCACCGGTTCGGCGCCGCTCCGCCCCGAGACGTACCCCTTCGACGACCAAGTGGTCGTCGATTCGGACTCCGTCCTCCGCCTCGAGAAGATCCCGACGCGCATGATCGTCGTCGGCGGCGGCGTCATCGGCACGGAGTACGCCTGCATCTTCGGCGCCCTCGGCTGCAAGGTGACCCTCGTCAACACGCGGCCGCGCCTGCTGCAGCAGCTCGATCCCGACGCCTCCGAAGCCCTCGAGACCGGGATGACCCGCCGCCTGGGCGTCAGCGTCATGGACAACACCGACGTCGCACGCGTGGTCGTCACCGATGACGTCGCCGACGTCACACTCAGCTCCGGCACCACGCTCCAGGCCGACTGCGTGCTCGTCACCGTCGGTCGCCGTGGCAACACCGACGAACTCGACCTCCCCTCCGCCGGCGTGACCGTCAACACCCGCGGCTACATCGACACCGATCCGTTCTACCGCACGAGCACCTCGAACATCTATGCCGCCGGCGACGTCATCGGCTTTCCCGCCCTCGCGAGCGTGAGCATGGAGCAGGCGCGCGTGGCCATCTGCCACGCCTTCGACCTGCAGTACAAGCGCGCGGTCTCGCGCTATGTGCCGTACTGCGTCTGGACGATTCCCGAAGTCGCGATGGTCGGCGAGACGGAAGATTCCCTGCGCGGCGATTCCACGGACTACGAAGTCGGCAAGGCCAGCTTCAAGGTCAATGCGCGCGGCGAGATCATCGGCGAGCTCGAGGGCTTCATCAAGCTCCTCTTCGAGCCGGGCACCCAACGCATCCTCGGCGCCACGGTCGTCGGCGAAGGCGCGAGCGAGCTGATCCACGTCGTCAGCTGCGCCATGCATTTCGGCGCCACGCTTGACCTCTTCATCCAGTCGGTGTTCAACTACCCGACGCTCGGCGAGAGCTTCAAGTACGCCGCGTACGACGGCCTGCAGCGGCTCCAGAAGCGCGTCGCGACGATGCCGGGGCTCCGCATGTCAGCCGCCATGCGACCGACGCCCAGCATGGGCATCCGCGCGGAGTAGCTCAGCTCGACCGCGCCGCCGCGCGCGCCGCCTCGACCGTCGTCACCAGGTGCACGAGGCGCTCCCGCAACGCGCCGGGAATCTCGCACTTCTCGAACGTCGCCGGCCGCACCGCCACGATCACGAGGTGTGCCGCCGCATGCAGCACGGTCGCGTCGCCATTCATGATGTCGACGTTGAGCGTGCACCCGGTCGTGCCGACGCGCGAGAGATACGTCACGACCGTGAGCCGGTCGCCCAGCCGGCTCGGGCTGTGATAGTCCACGTGCATCAGCTTGCGCGGGAGCCAGACGCCGTGCTCTTCCTGCAGCGCGTGGAACGGCAGCGCGGCCGAACGCCAGAGTTCGTCCTCGCCGATCTCGATGAAGCGCGCGTACGCGTCGAAGCGCGTGATCGACACGGGATCCACGTCGCCCCAACGCACGGGCTCGCGGTAGATGCTGGGCACGACCGGTGGCGTCATGCCGGGAAATAGCGCCGCCACGCCGCCCTCCCGCAACTCGCTCAGTGCCTACGCGCTCACGGTCACCGTGTTCGCCACGGCGTCATGGACCGCCACAAACTGCGCGAGCGGCGATGACGCCGGACCGTTGACCACCGCGCCTGCCGTCGTGAAGCGCGAACCGTGACAGTTGCACTCGATGTTCGCGTTCGCGATCCCCGCGATCAGGCAGCCCTGGTGCGTGCACACCGCCGAGAGTGCGCGGAAGGTGTTGCCGCCCAGGTTGATCACGATCAGGCTGCGGCTCGCATTCGGGATGATCAGGTACGCGCCGGTCGTTGCGAGTCCCACCTGCGTCGCAAGGCTGATCTGCGTCGTCGCGCCGTTGGCCGTGACCCCCGCAGGCAGGTTCACGCCGATGCCGGTGCCGCCACTGTCCATGCCACACGCGGCAAGCGCCGAACTGCATGCCGCAAGCGCCGCCACACCGAGGAAGCCGCGCCGCGTCACGCCAGCGTCGCTGGCATCCATCAGGAACCCGAGCGGAAGCACACCGCTCCGGGCTGCTCGCGGGGATCGCGTGGCGTCGTCTGGCATCGCGTCTTGTAAATGGAAAGGCTCGGGACCGGCAGCGTGCGGGGCGCTCGACGTTCAAACCCGCCAGGCGTGGCGAAGTTGCATCAGGAACGCGCTGGTCACAGCGGCCGACGACTGTCAGGGAGCGCCTGTCGCGGTGTGAGGACGCCGCCCGTTGTGCGGTCCATCCGTCACGGGTACCGTACGAAAGACACCTGACCCGAGGCCACGATGACCGCCGTCCTCATCCCACTCGATGGTTCACGCTTCGCCGAATCGGCGTTGCCGCTGGCCCTGACCGTCGCCA
>JANYHJ010000036.1 GCA_025359135.1 Gemmatimonadota bacterium
GACGCCGCGCGTGCCGACTTCTGCTGGTGCGGCCGCCATCGTAGGCTCACCGACGCTGAGCACGAAGCGCTGCTGCGTAGGCGGTGCGGCGTTCGCGTCGCGCGTGGCGGCATCGGCGATCGGCAGGTGCCAGCGCACGCCACCAGCGGCGTCGGTCGTGACGACGATCTGCATCATGTCGCGCGGTGGCGCAGCGAGATCGAGCGTCACCGATCCCGCGCCACGTGTTGCGCCCGCACTCTGCATTCCGTCGAGCGTGATCGTCCGGCTGACCGTCACGCCCTGCGCGGCGAGTGCAGCGAAGAGTGGCGCAGTCACGCCGGCCGCAGCGGGTGCGCCATCGGCGACCTGCGCGGTGCCCGTGGCGCCCTCGGCGCTCACGGTCACGCCAGCGAGAATGGCCGGCGCGCCGCTCAACTCCGCCTTCCGCTTGCGGCGGATCACGAAGGAGCGATCGACCGTCGTCCAGTCGTCGAGCTTCGCGATGGGCGATTCGCGCTCGGGTTCGCGCGTGGCCGGCGCCTTGAGTGCCGTCTCGAAGAGCAGCTGCAGCGGCGATGTGGTAGAACCGGCGCGCACCCCTTCGTTCTTGAGGAAGTCGAACGACGTCTCGCCCGTGGTGGCGAAGAGACGAATCGTCTCCGTGCCCTCGAACTGCACGACGCCCGGTCCGTCGCTCTTGAAGGGAAAGACGTTCGGCAACACGAAGCGCGCGCGCTCGCCGGCCTTGGTCATGACGTCCACCGACTTGCCCGCGGCGAGCCGCTCCTTGGCGCCGTCCTCGAATGGCCAGAGTCGCGAGATCGACCCACCGACGCCGAAGTCGAGCAGCGTCACCCAGAGGTCGGCGGCGTGGTTGTTGGTGAGACGCACGCCCACATAGTCGCGGTCCTCGATGACGATCGCGCCGCCATCTTCCGGGCGCGGCGTTGCCACTTCCCACGTCGTGTCGGACGTGGCGCGCAGCAACTCCATCGTCACCTTGCTGGTGAGCGCCGACGCCGCATCAGGATTGCGCAGCTCCATCGCGATGCGGAAGCGTGCTCGGCTCGCGAGGTTGTCGGCCACGGCCTGCCATTCCGATTCACGCTTGGGCGGGAGCGCCACCTGGCCGTTGCTCCCGGTCACGATCCAGGTCGGCTCGCTCAACGCGCCCAATTCCGAACCGGCATCGGTGGGCGCCGCAGCGGAGCGTGCGGGCGCGAGTTGCACGCGCAGCGTGCTCGCCTCACCACTGGCCACCACGCGCACGAGTGGTGATTCCGCAAGCGCCTTGGCGAGGCTTGTCGCGGCGTCGCCCGTGGTCGTCACGAGGTGCACCGCGAGCCGACGATCGCCGGCGGCATAGCGCGTGAGCACGGCGCGCGCGCTCGCCACGATCGCGTTGGGCGCCGTCTCACTCACGACGCGCGCCTCGCTCGTGAAGGCACCCACGCTCGTGATCTCGAGCTCGCCAAGCGGCGTGGCGCCCGCGCTGGTGCTCGTGCCGGGACCGAAGGCCGCGTAGCGCGAACCCACCGTGGCCCCGAGCGCGGCACCTGCGGCGAGCGTGACCGTTGCCGCGCCGTCGTCGCGCACCGAAACCATCACGTACGACATCGGTCGCACATCCTCGGTGCCGAAGAGCTTGCGATCGATCGTGCCCTCGATCTGCGGGTGCTGCTTGCCCTCGCGGAACGCGACCACCTGCGCCGCCGCGCGTTCGTAGAGATCACGATACGTCACCGGTCCGCTCGACTCGGCGAGCGTCTGCGACAGGTAGTACGTGAGCGCGCCGTGATGGACTGGCGTCGCGTCGCCGATGATCAACTCGCCGGACAGTTCGTCGTGCCGGCATCCCGCGATCAGCACGTAACGCGATCCGAGCGGAAGCCAACCGCTCGGCCCCATCACGACGGCGCCGTCGCGCGGCTTCGCCGCCGTCACTTGAGCGGGCAACTGCGCCGCCGTGCGCGGGTCATCGGGCACGCCGCGCGTACGCCCGAGCGTCGGGTCGGCATCGCGCGTGATGTTGCCGGAGTGGCACGCGTCGACGATGAGCGTGATGTGCTCCGTCTTGGCGCCGAGCGCCACCAGCCAGGCGTGGATCTCGTCGTCGGTGATGTCGATGCTCCCCTGGCCGCTGCCGTCGTGCGCCGTGCCGTCCACCGGCACCAGCGTGCAGTCCCAGCCACTCGGCTTGTCCCCCTCGCGGTCACGGATGCGCGAGCCGTGCCCCGCGTAGTAGAACGCGACGATGTCGCCGGGCTGCGTCGACGCCTCGAAGGCGGTGAGCGCGGCGAGGATGCCATCGCGCGTCGCCGCCTCATCGAGCAGCGTCGTGAACACCGTGAAGTCGAACTTCGAGCGCAGCAGGTCGGCCATCACCTGCACGTCGTTGGTGCATCCCTCGAGTTCGGTGACGCGCTGGTACTTGTTGATGCCGATCAGGAGCGCGCGCTTGGTCGGTGCTGCAGGCATGGCGTGGATGGAAGGAGGGGCAGGGCGCCGGGGGGGTGCGAGCGCAGCTGGCGGCCGCGCTCACACCTCACGTTGCCTCGAGACGTGTCGTCGCGATGATCAGCCGCGACCGCCGCCGCCGGACGTGGGCTTGGCGCCGGGATCACGATCACCACCGGCCTTCGGCTTGGCGGCAGGATCGCGATCACCGCCCGACGTGGGCTTGGCGCCGGGATCACGATCACCGCCCGACGTGGGCTTGGCGCCGGGATCACGATCACCGCCCGATGTGGGCTTCGCTGCGGGATCGCGGTCACCGCCCGAGGTGGGCTTCGCATTCGGGTCCATGGGACTTACTCCGTGCTGAGGGTGGAGTGACGAGGTGCGGCGTCGGAGCGCGTGGCAACGACGTGGGATGGTGCGAGCGATGCCAGGCGGCGCCGGAATCGGTCGGCGCCACGCGTATCGCCGAGTGCATCGGCGATCTCGGCACGGAGCGCGAGCGCCGGCCGGAGGTAGAAGACGAACGACACCGGCGTCGGAGCATCGAAGGCGTTGGCCACGGCGCGTGCCGCCGCGGGTTCGTTGTGCCGGAGCAGGAGTCGTGCGTACACGAGTCGTTCGGCGGCGAGTGCGCCGCCCGGGTCCCACGAGAGCGTCGAGCCCGGCGGCAGCGGTTCGCGCACGAGCGCGGCGAACTGCGCACGTGCCTTCGTCGAGTCGCCGCGCGCGAGCGTGGCATGCGCGGCGGTCGCGGCCGCAAGCAGTCGCGTGGCGGCGCCGGTGTCGGTGGTGGCGCGCGCGGCCAGCACGGTCGCGATGGCTGCGGTGGCCGCCGGGCGGCCGTGCGTGGCGCTGTACACGGCCAGAATCCAGCAGCGTTCGGCGGTGGAGCACTTCGCGTAGTCGTCCCCGAAGCGACGCCGGTCGTTCAGCGCCACCGCCCTCGCAACGGAGTCGAGCGCGGGGTTGATCGTCGCGCCGAGCATGAGCAGCGAGGCGCCACCGTCGCCGCGCGCCATCGACTTGGCGACGTGCCCTGGAATCTCCGCCGCGCGGTCCTGCGCCATCAGCACCGCCAGCAGTCCCATCAACGCGCTCTCGCGCTCGGGCCCGGCAATGCTGCGCCCCTTGGCGGTGTCGAACACGGTCACCGCTTCGAATGCGTTCGTCGCACAGCCTGGGTTTGCGCCGCGACCCGCGAGGGCCATGCCGGCGGTGAGCGCCGCGAACGGATCGATGCGCACCGCCGCGGACCAGTTCGTCCTGGCCGCTCCGTCGCGCACGCAGGCGATCGCGAAGCGCACGTGCGACGCCACGAAGGTGTCCGGTGACGCTGCGAGCATCCGTTCCACCATCGGCTGAGCGCCGGCGGCATCGTGGCGACGCAGTCGAATCTCGATCGGGTGCAGCAGCCCGTGCACCGACGACGAGTCAAGCGCGCGCGCGCGGGCAAAGGCGACGTCGGCCACGCTGTCGGGATCGGAGGCCGAACTCACGAGGTGGATGTACGTCTCGCCCAGCTGCAGCCACGCGGCGGCGAACTGCGGATCGATGGTCACGGCGCGCTCGAGTTCCGCACTCGCGGAGTCGGCCGATCCCGCGAGGTAGGCCGCATAGCCGCGCGCATAGTGCTCGTACTGCGGCGGCATCGGCTTGCCGAGTGCGGCGCGCACGAGCGCGCTGGCCTCGGATGGACGATGATCCCACGATGCGGCCTGTGCGCCGCGCAGTGCGGCCAAGGCGAAAAGCGTGTCGGCGTGCACCGCTTCGCGATAGAGCTCGAGCGCGCGAACCGGCTGCGCGCGCCGGAACGCCGCCTCTGCGGCGAGGAAGCTCGCGACCGCGCCGGGATCCCGGTCGCGCCACGCGGCGGCCAGGTCTTTCGCTTCGCCGCCCGGCACCAGCCGAGGCAGCAGTTCGTTGACGGCGCGCAGGCTCGCGCGCCACAGATCCGAGGGCAGCCCACTCGCGCGCGGCCGCATGACGACGCTGTCACTCGCGACGTCGACGAGCTCGAGCAGCACGTCGGCCGAGTCGCCGCGCAGGACCACGCGCCCGGTGAGGTAGTAGCCCGCGTGCTGCGCCTCCGCGATCGAGCGGGCGCGCGCCGGCGCGAGGCGCTGGCCACCCGCGCGTTGCGACTCCGCCGGCATCAGCCGCCAGCCATCGATCCAGTGCAGCGCGCCGCGCTTGTCGAGCGCGCTGCCGATCATCGTCGCCACGTCCTCGCCCGCTCCCGTCGTGCCGCCCGCCGCGACCGGCGCCTCGAGCGGAAAGCCGACGACGCGGTTGCGGTCGAGCGTGGCGGCCGACGCGGTGCCGCGCAGCGCGACGAATGCGCCGGCGGCGAGCACGACCGCGCCAATGCCGGCGCCCACCATTGCGCGCGGAGCTCGGCGCGCCGGCACCACCGGCACCGAGGACGAGATCGTCGCGGGCGAGTTCTCCGCCTCGCGCAGGGCATCGCGCAGCGCGCCGGCGGTCGGGAAGCGGTCGGCGGGCGTCTTCGCCAGTGCGCGTTCAATGACGGCGGCCAGCGCCGGCCCGACCGACGGGCGCACCGTGCGGATGCTCGGCACCGGATCCACGGCGTGCCGCGCACGAATGGCCTGCGTCGTCGGGCCCGTGAAGGGAGGTCCACCCACGAGCATCTCGTAGAGCACGCAGGCGAGCGAGTAGATGTCGCTGCGACCGTCGAGTTGGTCGGCCGACGCCTGCTCGGGGCTCATGTACGATGCCGTTCCGACGGTGACACCCGTGGCCGTGAGCGTCTCCTGCTCGTCGGCGTCGGTGGCGCGCGCCACGCCGAAGTCGGCGAGCAGGGCACGCCCGTGATCCATGAGGATGTTGCTCGGCTTGATGTCGCGATGCACGAAGCCCGCGCTGTGCGCGTTGTCGAGCGCGTCGGCCACCTCGCACGCGATCTGCACGGCCTGCGGCACGCTCAGCTGCCGTTCGCGCACGAGCAGCTGCTGCAGCGTCTCGCCGTTCACGACCGGCATCGTGAAGTACGGCACGCCGCGGTACTCGCCGCTGTCGAGCACGGGGAGGATGCCGGGATGCGTCAGCCTGGAGACGATCCGGATCTCGCGCGTGAAGCGCGCGAGGCCGACGCGCGCCGCGAGCTCGGGCAGCAGGAGCTTGAGTGCGACGTCGCCGCCCGCCATGTCGTCATGCGCGAGGTACACCGTGGCCATGCCGCCGCGCCCGAGCTCGCGTTCCAGGCGATATCGGCCTCCAAGCGGCTCGCCGAGCGGCAGAACGACGTCCATCCCTTCCCGACCCAGGGTTCGCCTCGGGACCGCATCGTCGCGCGTACCCGCCGGGTCGCGCGAACTCCCGAGTCCAGCGGCCCCTCCGTGGGCCGCAACGAAGTGAACGTACGGCTGGTGAAGTGGGGCCGCTAGACGAAGGCGCTCTACAGTAGGGAAAGTCCGAACGTCAGCCGAGTTGCGGAACCGGCGCGACCCCCGACGTACCGGGAACGGATGGGTCGTCGTCTCCCGGACCCTTGGGCCCGCCAACGCGGCGCTTTGCGCTCAGCTGCTCGATTTCAATGGTCACGAACGCCGTGGCCATGAGGTCGCGATCGGGTATCACTGCGAAATCGACGCCGGCCGTTCGCCCCGGTGAATAGCGCGCGATCATCGCCTGGAGCAGCGCGCGCTGCTGCTCGATGTCGCCCTGTTCGGCTGCCGCTCGCCCGAAGACCACCGCGCTGCGGTAGTTGACGGAGTGGTTGAGCGCCGTCTTCGAGAGCACGAGCCCGTCGATGAGCGTGACGCCGATGGAGACGCGCGTGCCGGCGCCGAGTGCCTGCATGAGGCGCGAGTGGTGTCCGCCGTGCAGGTGGATGCGCATCGGGTCGGCCGGGTCGTACTGGTAGGTCATGGGAATGACCAGTGGGCCATGCTCGTCGGCGATGGCCACGTGCGCCACGATGCCGGCGGCGAGGATCGCCGGTGCTTCGTCGGCCACGGCGCGTTCGCGATGGACGCGCACGGCGGCCCGATCGGCGGGGAGGGGCGGCAGGGCGTGGGATTCGGACACGGTCAGCTCCGGGTAGCGTGGGGACACAGGAAGAGTACACATTTCTGGTATGTCGGAAAGAGCCAGAAAGACGACGAAGCAGAAGGCCAGAAATCGCGGCCGTCCCACACGTGGGGTGCCGCTGCCCATCGTGCTGCGCCGCGGCGCGCAGGCGCCGCCACGGCACCGGCAACTCGCCGACCAGCTTCGCGCCCTCGTGCAACGCGGAACGTTGGCATCGGGCGCACCGCTGCCGAGTGCACGGCACCTCGCCGCGCAGCTCGACGTCTCGCGCACCACCGTCGACACCGCCTTCGCGCAACTGCGCGCCGAGGGCTACCTCGAGGGACGGCCGCGCGTGGGTATCGTCGTGGCGGCTGCGCTGCCCGAGCAGTTCCTGCGCGTCGCGCCGATAGCAGCACGCGGAGCGTACACCGCCTCGAGCCACGCGCCGCGCGCCACTAGCCACGCGCCGCGCGCCTCCAGGCGCAGCGCCACCGCGTGGCCCGACGATCCCACCTCGGCGCGCGACGTGTCGAGTCCCGTGCGCGCGTTCATGACGGGCACGCCGCTCGTTGATGGGCGCCTGCGTGACGAACTCGCTCGCCGCAGCGCCGCACTCTGGCGGCGTGCGCCACGCGCGCTGCTGCATTACGGCGATCCTGCCGGTTACCTCCCGCTGCGCGAGGCCATCGTGCAGCATGCGACCGCCGCGCGCGGTGTGCGTGCCACCGCGGCGCAGGTGGTGGTGACGAGTGGCGCGCAGCAGGCGCTCGGACTCGCCGCGCAGCTCGCACTCGATCCCGGTGACCAGGCGTGGATCGAGGATCCCGGATATCTCGGCGCGCGCGCCGCATTGCGCGCAGCCGGCGCGCGGCTCGTGCCCGTGCGCACCGATGCGCAGGGACTCGACGTCGAGCGCGCGGTCAAGCGCGCCCCCGACGCGCGGCTCGCCTACGTGACGCCGTCGCACCAGTACCCACTGGGCGCGACGATGAGCGCCGCGCGCCGCTTCGCGCTGCTCGCCTGGGCGCGCGAGGCGCGCGCGTGGGTGCTCGAGGACGACTATGACAGCGAATATCGCTACGCCACCGCGCCGCTGCCGGCGCTGCAGGCGCTCGACAGCGACGGTCGCGTGCTCTACGTGGGCACCTTCTCCAAGACGCTCGTGCCGTCGCTCCGGCTCGGCTACCTCATCGTGCCACCCGCGCTTGCCGATTCGGCGCGACGCGCGCGTGCGGTGTCCGATCGCAACGCGCCCACGCTCGAGCAGGCGCTGGTCGCCGGCATGCTCGACGACGGCAGCTATGCGCGGCACGTGCGCCGCATGCGGCTGCTCTACGCCGAGCGCCAGGCGGCGCTCCTCGCCGCGCTCTCGGCGCATTGCGCACGCTGGCTCGAGGTGACGCCCTCCGACGCCGGGATGCATCTCGTGGCGTGGTTGCCGCGTGGCGTCGATGATCAGCGTGTCTCTCGGGCGGCGCACGAGGCCGGCATCGACGCGGCGCCGATCTCGCGGCTCGCGCTCGTGCCGCTCGAGCGCGGCGCACTGATGCTCGGCTACGCCGCCTTCACGCCGGCCGCACTCGACCGTGCGGCCGAGCGGCTCGCCGTCGTGCTCTCACGCGTGGTGTCGCCCCGGCGCTGAGGCGCGAGTCGCTCGCCATGCACTCGCACGCCACGGCGCGTTGACGCGACGCATCGTCGCACGCGCTACACCGTCGGCGCGTCGTTGAGGTTGTAGCGGATGATGCCGCTGTGGTGCGAGGTCGGGTCACGCTCGGCGGCGTAGACCTCACCCGTGGGGCCGGGTGCATCGGCGAACGCGGCATCCAGTTCCCGCGTGTCATCGCTCGTGAGCGTGAGCTCGAGCGTGCGCAGCGTGCTCGCGGCGTTCGCTTCCGTGCGCAGGCCGACGATCACGGCACCCACTGCGGCTTGGTCGAGCACCCAGCGCTGCGCCACGTTGGCCACGTGCACGCCATGCCGCGCGGCGATCGTGCGCAACGTGCCGAGGCGACGCTGGAACAGTTCCCAGCCGCCGCCGTCCTCGATGACCAGCCGGTACTTGATGAGCGAGCGGTTCTCGAGCGTCTCCTGCGGCGGCGCGGTCCCGATCCAGCGCTCGCTGAGGAAGCCACCGGCCACCGAGCCATAGCAGAGGAGCTTCACGCCGCGCGCGAGCGCCAGCGCCGCGAGTGATCCCGCCGGGCGACGGTCGAGCAGCGAGTACTGGATCTGCGTGCTCACGAGCGGCACGCCGGCGTCGAGGATCGCCTGCGTGTGCTCGGCGTCCATGTTGGTCACGGCGAGGTTGCGGATCTTGCCCGCCACTCGCAGCCGGTCGAGCTCGCGCGCCGCGTCAACCATGCCGGGCACGTCGTAGCGCCACCAGTGGAATTGCACGAGGTCGAGCGCGTCGCCGTCGAGTCGCTGGAGCGACCGGTCGATGATGCGCGTGACGTAGGCGCGATCGACCGAGGCCAGCGCATCGCGATCGGGCACGAACTTGGTGTGCACCTGGACGCGCCGTCCGGGGTGCGCGCGACGGTAGTCACCGATGAGCTGCTCGACGCCAGTGTAGATGTCGGCGCAGTCGAGCGTGTCGAGCCCGTGCTCGGTGAGGTGGTCCCACATGTTGAAGAGGGTGTCGCGCTCGGGACGCGCCGCGGAATGTCCCTCGGAGAGTTGCCAGCCACCGACGATGATCGGCGGAATGTCATAGCCGGACCCGAGTGCGACGCGCGTGTGGCTCATGTGCGTGCGCCCGGAAGCGGCTCGCCCGATTCGTCCGAGTGCCGCAACGTGCGCAGGCCCGTGCGCGAGATGCGGAAGACGGCGCCGCAGTGCACGTCGGGACAGGCGATGTCGCTGTCGGTCGTCATCCAGTCGTTGGGATGCGTGGGGCGCTGCTTGGCGGGCAAGAGTGGCAGCAGCGCCGCCATGGCGAAGAGCGGCCAGCCTTGGCCGGGCGGCATCGTGATCGTGCCCGACTTCACCTCGAAGTAGTCGCCGAGGGTCTCGTGGCACATCATGCGGCCGCGATTGGCCACGACTTCGACCTTGAGGTCGTACAGTTGGAACTCGTCGTTGCTGGCGCTCACGGAACCTCCGGTCGGTGCGGTAGCTTGTGCGCCATCCTAACGGGGACGAAAGCGGCGTGGCAACGGCGGCAGGCAGCGGTGACGCGACGCTCGGCGTGCGCGGGGGAGCGTGGGGTGTGCTCGCGCCCTTCGCGCTCTTTCTCGCTGGCGTGAGTTGGCTCGGCCTCTCGGGTGCGCCGGACGAGCGCGGCTTCTGGCCGATCCTGCTCGCGGCCATCGTGCTGGCGCTTGCGCTCGCCACCGATCGCAAGGCGACGATCGACGTCATCCTCAAGGGCATGAGCCAGCCACTCGTCGCGCTCATGGTGATGGCGTGGATGAGCGCCGGCGTGCTCGGCAACCTGCTCGGCGCGAGCGGGCTCATCACGTCGCTCGTCGGCATTGCGAAGGGTGCGCACTTGACGGGTGGCGCCTACACGGCCGCTGCGTTCGCGGTCGGTGCGCTCATGTCGACGAGTACCGGCACGAGCCTCGGCACGATTCTCATCGCGGGCCCGGTGCTCTATCCCGCCGGTGGCGCACTCGGCGCCGATCCGTCGCTGCTCGCCGGGGCGATCCTCGCGGGCGCCACCTTCGGCGACTCGATCTCGCCGGTGTCGGACACGACGATCGCGAGCAGCAGCACGCAGGACGCCGACATCGGTGGCACGGTGCGACGTCGCATGCTCTACGCGGTGCCGGCGGGGATCGCGGCATTTGTCGTGTTTCTCGTCTTCGGCGGCGTGGGAGTGTGCAGTGCCGATTGCATCGCGGGATCGACAGTGGCACCCTCTGCCGCGACTACGGCCGCCGGCGCGGTCGGAGGCGCCGGTGATGCGGCGACGCGATTCGTGCCGCTCATCATGCTGCTCGTGCCCGCGTTCGTGATCGTGCTCCTGCTCAACAAGCGCCACATGCTCGAGGGACTGCTCGCAGGCGTCGTACTCGCCTGCCTGATCGCACTCGTGACCGGACTGCTCACGCCGCACCAGCTGCTCTACATCGACCCGACGCGCTTCGGCGCACGCGGACTGATCGTCGAGGGCATGGAGCGCGGCGTGGGCGCGTCGGTGTTCACGATCCTGCTCATGGGCCTCGCGGCCACGCTCGAGGCGAGCGGTGTGCTCGGCCGCGTCGTGGCATTCGCGCAGGCGCGCACGAAGGGACAAACGGGCGCCGAGTGGTGGATCGTCGGCGCCATGAGTGCGGCCGTGCTGCTGACGACGCACTCGGTCGTCGCCATTCTCACCGTGGGGCGCTTCGCGAAGGACGCCGGCAGCCGCGTCGGACTGAGCCCCTATCGTCGCGCCAACCTGCTCGACGTGACCGCGTGCACCTGGCCCTTCCTGCTGCCGTTCTTCATTCCGACGATTCTCGCCGCGAGCGTGACCGCGAGTGGCGCGGGGTTCGGCATGCCGCGCGTGAGCGCGCTCAACGCAGGGTTGGCGAACGCG
>JANYHJ010000073.1 GCA_025359135.1 Gemmatimonadota bacterium
GCTCGAAGCGGTGACGTGGATGTCGCCGGCGAGCAAGGCGATCGCAAGGGCCAAGGTCAAGGCGTTGTCCGTCGGCATCGCGTATCCGGATCGCTGGCAGGACTACGCAGACCTGAGAATCGATCCTACGGACGCGCTCGGTAACGTCCGCCGCATCGAGGCACGCAATGCGCAACGAGCGTTGGCTCAGGTGGGACAGCGCGTCGACTTCACGGAGTGGTGGATTCCGGCGCAGTCGGTCGGTGCGGTGCTCATCTTCCAACTCAACGCCTACCAATTCTCGGCGGCGTTGCTGCAAGCGCCCAAGTTCGACCCGGCGTCGTCGGACGTGGCGGTGTACGGGGCGATCGGCGCCATCATCGGTCACGATGTCGTCCATTACGTGGACCTGCTCGGCGCCGACTACGACACGACGTTCGCCATGAAGCACTGGTGGACCGACGGTGATCACGCCAACTACGCGGCAAAGACGGAAGCGCTTGTGCAGCAGTTCAACGGCTACCGTGCGTTCCCCGATGCAGCGGTCAACGGCAAGCTGACGCTGCCGGAGAATGCGGCGGATCTCGGCGGACTCGAGGCCGCGTTCGATGCGTACCGCCGCTCGCTCGGGACGAAGGCCACCGACAAGGCGTACGTCAAGCAGATGGACCGCGAGTTCTTCCTCGCCTTTGCGCAGAGCTGGCGCACGATGATCGGCGAGAAGGCCATGCGAGCGCAGCTCGCCACCAACGACCACGCGCCGGAGATGTTCCGCGTCTCCACGGTACGCAACATGGATGCGTGGTATGCGGCGTTCGACGTGATGCCCGGGCAGCGGCTGTACGTCGAGCCGGCTGCACGCGTCCACATCTGGTGACCGTCACCATGCGACAGGGAGCGTTCCCGTGCGCGTGACCGTCTGCGAGTTGCCGCACGAACCGCACGAGGCCGCTCACGCGTGGGAGCAGTTGTGCGCGCACACTGTCGCCAACGCGTCGGAGTTCGTGCTGTTGCCCGAGTTCGCGATGGTCGAGCCGCTCTGGGAGTCGGACCGCTTCGACCTCGCGCGCTGGGTGGCGGCCGAACGGTTGAGCCGCGCGTGGCTCGAGCGACTGGGCGAGCTCGGCGTTCGCCACGTGGTGGGCACACGGCCGAGGACGATCCGCGGGCGGCGGTTGAACCAGGGCTACCTGTGGTCGGCGGCAACGGGCCTCGCGCCGCTCCGCAGCAAGTACCACATGCCGACGGAACCCGGCTGCTGGGAAACGCGCTGGTTCGACCGCGGCGACGCCAACTTTCCCGCCTTCCAGGCCGGCGAGCTGACCTTTGGCCTCAACATCTGCACCGAGCTCTGGGCGCTCGAGACCTACACCGCGTACGCGGCGAGCAGCGTCCAGGCGATCATGATGCCGCGCGCGACGGCAGCGGCGACGACGGCCAAGTGGTTGTCGGTGGGCGTCGTCGCGGCCGTGCGATCGGGCGCATACAGTCTGTCGTCGAACCGCGTGGACGCGTCGGGCGCGGGCGGTGGCGTCGGGTGGATCGTCGCTCCCGACGGACGGTTGATGGCGCGCACGACGGCGGAAGAGCCGTTCGCGACCGTGGGCATCGATCTCGCGGTGCCGGAATCGGCGCGCGAGGAGTACCCGCGCTACGTGTTCGATCGCGTTGACGCGATGATGCCCGTTACTTCTTCGCGAACAGCTTCACGAACTGGCCGTACCCCTCCGCTTCCAGCTTCTCGACGGGAATGAATCGCATCGCGGCGGAGTTCATGCAGTAGCGGAGTCCGGTCGGCCGCGGACCGTCGTCGAACACGTGTCCGAGATGCGAGTTGGCCATCCTCGAGCGTACCTCGGTGCGATCCATGCCGAGCGACTTGTCATCGGCCGTGGTCACGTTGGCGGGGACGAGCGGCTTCGAAAAGCTTGGCCAGCCAGTGCCCGACTCGAACTTGTCGAGCGAGCTGAAGAGCGGCTCACCGGAGACGACGTCGACGTAGATGCCGGCCGCGTGATTGTCCCAGTACTCGTTGCGGAACGGGGACTCCGTGCCCTCGTGCTGCGTGACCATGTACTGCACGCTCGTGAGGCGCTTGCGGAGCTCGGCGTCGCTCGGCTTGACGAACGGCTTGGGCGTCTGCGCGGGCATCGACGCCGCAGCGGGTGCGCTCGAGGGCCGCGTTGCCGCCTGCGTGTTCGCGTCGCGTGCCTGCGCGTGAGCGGTGGTGGCCACGAGAGCGAGCAAGAGGGCAGGGCCGATCGCCCGGCCAGGGTGTGAGCGGTGCATGGTGAACTCCACGAGGTTGGATGCAACGACGGATGATATCCCGCGTTGTCCCTTCATGTACGCACCCAAGGGCGCCATCGGTTTCGTCGCGGCCCGGCCAGCCAGCGCGGGCAACCCGCTTGCGGCGGCCCGCGCGGTGATACCACTATCGAGGCGCGCGCCGCTGCCGGCGTACCCCATTGAACTCATCGATGACCGAACCCGCTGAACTGCCGTCGGACACACTCTCACGGCGCGCTGCCCTGCAGCAGCTGGCCGCCGGCGTCTTCGTGGCGCCCGCGTTCCTCCGCGGCCGCTACCGCCTCGCCGCCGACCTGCCGCAGGAGTATTCCGCGCGTGCCATCCGCCTCGTGGGCGACTCACTCGTGCTGGATCTGCTCAACCAGTTCCGCTTCGCCGATTTCGCCGACAAGCCGCCCAAGAGCACGCTCTGGCTCACGAAACCGCACGCGATGACGGCGGCCGATTTCGAGATGTACCGCACGTCCGGCTACAACGTCCTCGCGCTCGGCCATGGTCCGACGGACTACGAGAGCGGCATCCGCTTCTTCGCCGACTGGAATGGATTCGTCGCGGAGTACCCCGACTGGTTCATGCGTGTCGACGATGCCGGCGATTTCGACGCGGTCAAGAAGGCGGGCAAGGTGGGCATCATGATCACCTTCCAGAATTCCGACCACTTCCGCAACGCCGACGACGTGGAACTCTTCTGGGGCCTCGGCCAGCGCCTCTCGCAGCTCACGTACAACTACCAGAACCGGATCGGCTCCGGCTTCCTCGAGACCAACGACGGCGGCTTGACCGTCTTCGGCGCACAGATTGTCGCGCGCATGAACACCGTCGGCATGGCGGTCGACGTCTCGCACTGCGGCGATCGCACGACGCTCGATGCCCTCGACGCCTCGCAACGGCCGGTCGTCTTCTCGCACGCGAGCTGTCGCGCGATTGCATCGGGTAACCTGCGCTGCAAGACGGACGAGATGATCACCAAGATGGCCAGGACGGGCGGGGTGATGGGCATCCCGTTCCTGCGCATGATGGTCCGCGAGGCCGAACCTGTCACGGTCGATCACGTCATCGACCACTTCGACCACGTCGCGAAGCTGGTCGGCATCGAGCACGTGGCGGTCGGCAGTGACATGGACGTCGTCGGCAATCCGAACCCGGTCAACGGCGCCGGCATGAGCGTGCCGCCGACACCCAACTTCGAGCGCTACCGGATGCACTTCGACCGCAAGGGTGAGCGCATGCTGACCGTGGCCGGCCTCGACCACCCGAAGCGCATGTTCGACCTCGCCGATGGGCTGATCGGTCGTGGCTTCAGCGATGCGAACATCAGCGCCATCCTCGGCCGCAACGCCGCCCGCGTGCTGTCCACGATCTGGAAAGGCTGAGTGACGCCGGCGATGGCTGCTCCACCGGACTCCGAAGTCGCCGGCGCACGCGAGCAGCGCGCCTATCGGCGCGTCACCATGCGGCTCGTCCCGTTCCTGTTCCTCTGTTACGTGGTCGCGTACCTCGACCGCGTCAACGTCGGGTTCGCGAAGCTGCAGATGCTGCACGACCTCGGCATGAGCGACACCGCGTACGGCATCGGGGCGGGCATCTTCTTCATCGGCTACTTCATCTTCGAGGTGCCGAGCAACCTGGTGCTGCATCGCGTCGGCGCGCGCTCGTGGATAGCGCGCATCATGGTCACGTGGGGCGTGATCTCCATCCTCATGATGTTCGTGACCGGGACGACGTCCTTCTACGTGCTCCGCTTCCTGCTCGGCGTGGCCGAGGCGGGCTTCTTTCCCGGCATCGTGCTGTACCTCACGCAGTGGTATCCCGCCTCGCGGCGTGCGCAGATTCTCTCGCTCTTCCTGACCGGGGTCGCGGTCAGCGGCGTGATCGGCGGACCACTTTCGGGATGGATCCTGACCAGCATGTCGGGCGTCGCCGGATGGGCAGGATGGCGCTGGCTTTTCCTGCTCGAGGGCATCCCGTCGATCGCGATGGGCGTCGCCACGTTCCTGTACCTGCCCGACACGATCGAGAAGGCCACGTGGCTCTCGGCCGACGAGCGGCAACTCCTGACGCGCAACCTTCGCGATGAAGCGAGCGGTGTCGAACACGCCAGTGTCCTCGCAACGTTGCGAGATCGGCGCGTGCTGCTCTACTCGAGCATCACCTTCTCGTTCGTGATGGGATTGTACGGCATCACGTTCTGGCTGCCGCAGCTCATCCTGACGATGGGGGTGGCGGACACCGGCCGGGTCGGACTGCTGAGCGGAATTCCGTCGGCGGTGGCGGCCGTCGTGACGGTGGCGCTCGGACGGAGCTCCGACCGGTTCCAGGAACGACGCTGGCATCTCATCGGCGCCGCCGTGCTCGCGGCGACCGGCCTCATTGTCGCGGGCATGTTCGGCACGCACCTGGTGATCGGACTGACGGCCATCAGCGTCGCGATGGCGGGCGCACTCTCCACCATCGCGCTTGTCTGGACGTTGCCCACGGCCGCGTTGCGCGGAGCGTCGGCCGCCGCGGGTATCGCGGCCATCAACTCGATCGGCAACCTCGCCGGTTTTCTCAGCCCTTACCTGATCGGCGTCGTCAAGGATGCAACCGGCGAAGCCACCTTCGGGCTCTACGCCATCGCAGCCTTCATGCTCGTGGGCGCCGTGCTGAGCCATCGGGCGACGAGCGCGTCGTGGGCGCCCGCCGCAGTGCAACCGGTGCGCGACGCCTCGATCGCTCTGGCGACCAACGTTCCCTGACGTATTCTCCGGGTGCTCGCGCACGACGCGATTCGCCCACCTCACCACGCACCGTCCCATGGCCACACTCCTGCGCTCGCTCGGACTTCCGGTGTTGCTCCTCGCGGTCCTGCCCGCCGCCACGCGCGTCGACGATCCGCCGATGCGCGGCTTCACGACGGCCTCGGCCAGGATCGAGCGCGAGTGGGAGGCCAAGTTCAAGGCGATTCCCGCACCGGCGCGCATGCGCGAGGCGATGCGGCGGATGACGCTGCGCCCGCATCACCTGGGCTCGCCGTTCGGGAAGGAGGTCGCCGAGTGGGTGCGCGACCAGTTCATCTCGTATGGATGGGACACGAAGATCGAACGCTTCGACGTGCTCTTTCCGACGCCCAAGGTGCGCGTGCTCGAGCTCGTGTCGCCAACCAAGTTCACGGCCAAGCTCGACGAACCCGTGCTTGCCGACGATCCAACCATGAACCAGAAAGCGGAGCAGCTCCCCACCTACAACGCGTACTCGGCCGACGGCGACGTGACCGCACCGCTCGTCTACGTCAACTACGGTGTGCCGGCGGACTACGAGCAGCTCGAACGGCGTGGCATTTCGGTGAAGGGCGCGATCGTGATCGCGCGCTACGGCGGCTCATGGCGCGGCATCAAGCCCAAGGTTGCGTATGAGCATGGCGCCGTGGGCGCGCTCATCTATTCGGATCCGCGCGACGACGGCTTCGGCGAAGGTGACGTCTATCCCGCCGGTCCATATCGCCCGAAGGATGGCGTGCAGCGTGGCAGCGTGCTCGACATGCCGACGTACCCGGGCGATCCGCTGACCCCCGGTGTCGGCGCGACGCCCGCGGCGAAACGTCTGGACCGCAAGGACGCCATCACCATCATGAAGATTCCGGTGCTCCCGATTTCGTACGCCGATGCGCAGCCGTTGCTGGCTGCCCTCAGCGGACCCGTTGCGCCGCCCGCATGGCGTGGCGGCCTGCCGATCACCTACCGCCTCGGACCCGGCTCGGCGCGCGTGCATCTCAAGCTCGAGTTCGACTGGAAGCAGACGCCGCTCTACAACGTGATCGCGCAGCTCAAGGGGTCGACCAATCCCGACGAGTGGGTGATGCGCGGCAATCACCACGACGGCTGGGTGAATGGCGCGGAGGACCCGATCTCCGGGCTCGTGGCCGAGCTCGAGGAAGCGCGCGCGCTCGGCGAACTGGTCAAGCAGGGCTGGCGCCCGAAGCGCACGATCATCTATGCGGCGTGGGACGGTGAAGAGCCTTCGTTGCTCGGCTCCACCGAGTGGGTCGAGGAGCACGTGACCGAGCTGCGCCAGAAGGGGGTCTTCTACCTCAACACCGACGGCAACGGGCGCGGCTTCTTCGGCGCCGGTGGTTCGCACGCGCTCGAGCGCTTCGTGAACGAGGTCACCGGAGACGTCATCGATCCTGAGACCAAGGTGGCCGTGGGGAAGCGGCGCCGCTCCGTCGAGGATGTGGGCGGCAACGAGGAAGCGCACACGCGAAAGGATCTCCGCATCGACGCGCTGGGCTCCGGCTCCGACTTCACGCCGTTCCTGCAGCACGCCGGCGTGCCGACGCTCAACATCGGCTTCGGCGGCGAGGACGGCGGCGGCATCTACCACTCCATCTACGACAGCTTCGCCTGGTACACGCGCTTCAGCGATACGTCGTTCGTCTACGGCAAGGCGCTCGCGCAGGTGGCGGGGCTGATGGTCATGCGCGTCGCCAACGCCGACCTGCTTCCGGCCGAGTTCGGCAACCTTTCGGAGACATCGAAGAAATACCTGAAGGAGATCACCACCCTGCGCGAGACGACCGCCAAGGAGATCGACGAAATCAACCGGCAGCTCGCTGATGGCGCGTTCGCGCACGCGGACGATCCGCAGCATCCGCTGCAGCCACCCAAGGCGCAGGCCGCCGCGCCGCATCTCAACTTCGCGCCGCTGCTCAATGCGTCGGACGAGCTCGAGAAGAACGCGGCTCGCTTCGAGAAGGCGTACGGTTCACTCGCGACGAGCGCCGCAACCGCCGCCGCACTCGCGCAGGTGAACGCGCTCATCCGCCAGGGCGATCAGGTGATGCTCATTCCGGGCGGACTGCCGAAGCGTCCGTGGTATCAGCATGCGCTCTATGCACCGGGCTACTACACGGGCTATGGCGTCAAGACGATGCCCGGCGTGCGCGAGGCGATCGAACAGAAGGAGTGGAAGCTGGCGGAGGAACAGATCGGGAAGCTCGCGGCAGCGCTCGAACGCGAGAGCGCACTGGTAGCGAAGGCTGCACAGCTGCTCGAGGCTGCGACGGCTGCGAGCGCCGTGCCGTAGTCACGTTGCGGCGGCGCTCTCTGCATCCACGAGAGCGCCGTCAGCGAAGCGTGCGCTTGGCCAGGTGGTACCACGCGCTCCAATCGTCCGATGAGCGCATGGCGCTGGGGCACGAGAGGGAGCCCCACGCGCCGAGCACCCACTTGGCGGTGCCGCCGTCGAAGTTGGCGCTGCCGCCCTTGGCGAGCACCGCGCCACTCTGGCGATCGACGACGCGCGTCTGCGACAATCCGGTGTGCGCGTACGGCTGCGAGAACTCCTCGCGTACCTCGAAGCGCGCCGTGAGCGACGCGATCTCGGACGAGGTGATCTTGCCCGTCGTGTCGCGCGCATACCGTACATAGCTGCCTCTCGTGTAGATGCTCGGCGCTTCCATCCACGTGAAGCCCTCCTCCTGCACGTAGCGCATCCCGAAGCTGTTCGATGTGCCGGAGTTGAGATAGACGCCGTCGGCCGTGTCGCGCCGGAACACGACCGGCTTGCCCTCACCTTCGCAGACGCCGACAAACTGCGCGCGGTCGTGCAGCCAGAGCCCGAGCACTGGTGTCAGCACGATGATGGTGGAGACAATCGCGGGCCAACGCACGCGCGTTCCGCGCAGCAGGCGGGCCAGTCCGGCGATCGGCGCCAGCAGCAGCAATGGTGCGAGTGCGGCCCAGATCAGACCGACGAGCATCACGCCGGCGTTTCTCCCGCGGGCTCGACGGCAGCGCTCGCAGTGCTCTCGCGCATGATGAGCGACGCGCCACAGCACGCCAGCGCGATGAAGAGACTGCTCCACTCGTCGGCGCTCGACGGCGCTGCCGCCACGCGCGGCGCATGCACGATGAACACCCATGACCCGAACATGATCGCGAGCATCGTGGCGGCGAGTCGCGCCTTGATGCCGGACAGCATCGCGATTCCCGCGGCGATCAGCGCGCAGCCGATGCCGTAGGTCCAGAAGAGGTGCCCCGGAATCCACACGGGCACGACGCTCTCGATGTAGGTGCCATAGAGAAAGTGGAAGAGTCCGAACGCCAGCAGCGACACGCCAAAGCCCCAGCGTCCCGCCATGCGCAGGCCATCGGACTGCCGAGCGAGCATCCCGGCAAGCGTGAACGCCGCCGCTCCGAGGACGACGGTCTCGAACGCGATCGCCCACGCGGGCGTCCCCGGATTGCGAAAGACCTGCCGCACGTGCAGCAGCATGCCCACGGAAAGGAGCGACGCGATCGCGAGCGCACCACTCCGCGCGGTGCGACCTGGCAGCACCGCCACGGATGCCGCGATCATCCAGGCGCCCGAGAACGCCGCCAGCATTGCGCGACCCGGCAGTGCCGACGGTACCGGCACGAGCACCGGCGGGAAATCCGGGCGCACGAGCACGAGGATGCCCATGGCCGCGAGGGCAGCGGCGAAGATCGCGCGTCCAGCAATCAGCGATCGTCCCATGGGGATGCGTGGGTGAGCGTCGGCGTACGTCGCGGCGGCGAACGCGGCCGGCGAGTGCTCAGCCCGCCGTGGGCTCCATCATCACAGCGGTCCCGTAACAGAGCACTTCGGTCACGCCCTGCATCAGTTCGTTCGCATCGTAGCGCACGCCGATGACGGCGTTCGCCCCCGCGAGGTGTGCCTGATACAGCATCGTGTCGAACGCCTGCTGGCGCGTCCGTTCGGCAAGCTCGGTGAAGATCGTGATGTTGCCACCGAGCAAGGTCTGCAGCCCCGCGCCGAAGGTGCCCAGCACCGACCGCGAGCGGACCACGACGCCACGCACGACGCCCATGTTCTCGACGACGCGGAAGCCGTGAATGTCGAACGCCGTCGTGGTCATGTTGTGCGGAATGTCGGCGGCCTGCGAACGGATGACGGAGCCCATGGGCGTGATCTCGGGTGCTGGTTCGCTGTGCGCAAGCGCGCTGGAGCGGGGAGGAGGTGCCAACAGTCTGCCGTCCGTGAACGACGCGAGCAAGCCCACGACACGCTACCGACGGAATCGATACCCCCGAGTTCGATCAACGAGCCCGTTGCGCCGGGAGCAATGGCGACGCAGCGGCCGCATCGGACGTGGCGAAGGCGTTGAGCAGCGACTTGAGCACAGTGCGCGAGCCCTCGACCACGATGTCCGCCGGGAGCCGCTTGCGCGCCTTGGCGTCGAGGAACACCTGTACGAGCGAGCGGCCCGCTCCGCGCAATCGCACGTCGGCCGCCGGCACGTCGCCACGCGCGATGTCGGCACGATCACCGTCGAGGATGATGCGATACGGCGCGTCATCGACCACGAGCTCGGCCCGCAGCTTCGCCCCGCCCAGGTAACGCCGCCTGAGCGCGACCATGAGGTAGTCGAAGCTGCGATGCTCCCTGCGCGTCGGCTCGCCCAGGTGCGCCCGTCCCCAGCTGCCGAGCGCGTGCACCGCCGACTCGAGAACCGCGCGGCGCCAGCCGGTACGACTCGGCCGAACCCGTTCGGACGCGCTCGATGAGCCCGAGCGCCTCCATCTCGCGGAGCCGCTCAGCGAGCAGGTTGGTCGTGATGCCCGGCAGCCCGTGGAGCAGGTCGCAGGCGCATGGTGGGCCGCACGGCGGAGCGGAGACTCGGCCGCCCGCGCCCGCCGCGCCGCGTCGCTCGTCGCAGCGGCCACCATCGCCTGGCTCGCGATCACGTACGGCGCAGCCGCGGCCGGGGTCCTGCGCTTCTCGCCCGCGCCGCCCACGATGCTCGCCGCCTTCCTCGCGACCTTCGCGCTCGCCTTCGGCATCGCCCTCTCGCCACTCGGGCGCACCCTCGCCCTCGGCCTGCCACTGACGGCGCTGGTCGGCGTCCAATCGTTTCGCGTAATCGTCGAGCTGCTCTTGCACCGCGCCTATCTCGAGGGACTGATGCCGGTGCAGATGAGCTACTCGGGTCGCAACTTCGACATCGTCTCCGGCATCACGGCGCTGTTGCTCGCGGCGTGGCTCGCAACCGCTCGCGGCTCGGCGAAGCTCATCTTCGCGTGGAACACGCTCGGCATCGCGCTGCTCCTCAACATCCTCGTCATCGCCATGCTCTCGGCGCCACTGCCGTTCCGCACTTTCATGAACGAACCGTCGAATGACTGGGTGACGCGGGCGCCGTGGGTCTGGCTGCCGACCGTCATGGTGCTCGCGGCCGTGTGCGGGCACGTGCTCGTCTATCGACGGCTCTGGCTCGACACCCGGAACGCTTGAGGTGCGCTTCGGCTCTGGCCGCGTTGCGGGCGGCGCGTGACTCGACGGGCGAGGCAGCGTACGTATGGACCGCCGGTCCTGCCGCGCGCGCGTGCGCACCCTTGAACATGCGCGCGCTTGGAAGAAGGTTGTACGACACACTCACCCCATATCGGCGATGCACTTGAGCGTCCTCTCTTCGCGTACTCGAATGCACGTGAGACGCAGCCCGTTTGCGCTGATGGTCGTTGCAAGCTCCGCGTTCGCGCAAGCGCCCGTCGCGAGCAGCCCGGCTTCGACACTCTGGTTCCGCAAGCCAGCCACGGAGTGGAATCGTGCGCTCCCCGTCGGCAACGGGCGCTTGGGCGCGATGATCTTCGGCGGCACGGCCGAGGAACACATCCAGCTCAACGAGACGACGCTCTGGAGCGGCGGACCGTACAACCCGGTGGTGAAGGGTGCGTCGCGCGCACTGCCCGAGATCCGTCGACTGCTCTTCGCCGGCGACGTCCCCGGCGCGCACGACCTGTTCGGGCGGACCATGATGGGCGTGCCGTACGAACAGCAGAAGTATCAGCCGCTGGGCGACCTGCTCATCGCGTTTCCCGGGCATGAGCGCCCCACCAACTACCGGCGCGAACTCAGCCTCGACGATGCCGTCGCCCGCGTCTCGTACGACGTGGATGGCGTCACCTTCACGCGCGAACTCTTCGCGAGTGCGCCCGATCAGGTCATCGTCATCCGCCTCACGGCGAGCCGCGCCGGCGCGCTCACCTTCTCGGCGCAGCTGCATGGCGTCCGCAATCCCGCCCACTCCAACTACGGCACCGACTACTTCCGCATGGACGCGCTCGCGCCGAACGAGCTGCGCCTCACGGGCAAGAACAGCGACTACCTGGGGATAGCCGGCAAGCTCACCTACGAAGCGCGGCTCTTCGCGCGATCTGAAGGCGAGCGTGGCATCATGACGGTCGACCGGCGCACGCTGCGTGTCGCGGGTGCCGACACCGTCACCATCGTGCTGGCCGCGGCGACGAGCTTCGTCAACTATCACGACGTGAGCGGTAACCCGGCCGAGCGCGTGCGCACGGTTCTGGATCGCGCACGTGCACGTGCGTACGGCGCCCTCAGGCGCGATCACGTGGCCGAGCATGCGCGCTGGTTCCAGCGTGTACAGCTCACGCTCGCGGGAACGCCGGCGGACGTGCTCGCGCTGCCCACCGACGAACGGATCGCGCGCTACGCCACGTCGAGCGACCCGCAGCTCGCGGCCCTCTACTACCAGTTCGGGCGCTACCTGCTGTTGTCGAGCAGCCGGCCCGGCACCGAGGCGGCCAACCTCCAGGGCATCTGGAACGACAATCCCAATCCGTGGTGGGACGCCAAGTACACGATCAACATCAACCTCCCCATGAACTACTGGCCGGCGGAGACGGGCAACCTCGCGGACATGGTGGGTCCGCTCGATGCGCTCGTGCGCGACCTGGCCGTGACGGGCGTGGAGACGGCGCGCGAGCACTGGGGCGCGCGCGGGTGGGTGGTGCACCAGAACACCGACCTCTGGCGCGCGACCGCGCCGATGGACGGACCGTCGTGGGGCGCGTGGCCCGTCGGTGGCGCATGGCTGATGACCAACCTCTACGAGCACTATCGCTTTTCCAACGACAGCGCGTACCTGCGCTCGATCTATCCGGTCCTGCGCGGCCAGGCGCGCTTCCTGCTCGATATGCTCGTGGCGCATCCGACCAAGGGTTGGCTGGTGACGGCACCCTCGAATTCACCGGAGAACTATCCGGCGTGGCCAGGCAATGGCGAGTTCTTCGATGAAGTGAGCGGCATCAGCCTGAGCGCGTACACCATGGCAGCCGGCCCGACCATGGACATGCAGATCACCCGCGAACTCTTCGCGGAGTTCGATGAGGCGTCCCTGCGGCTCAAGGTCGACACCGCGCTGGCACGGGAGGTGCGCGCCGCACGCGCCCGGCTCGCGCCCAACCAGATCGGCAGGCACGGCCAGCTGCAGGAGTGGCTCGAGGATTGGGAGGATCTCGAACCCGAGCACCGGCACCTCTCGCCGCTCTGGGGCCTGTATCCCGGCAACGAGATCACCCCCGAAGCGACGCCAGAGCTCGCGAGGGCCGCGGCGGTCACGCTCGACCGGCGCGGTACGGGCGGCTGCGGCTGGTCGTACGGCTGGAAGATGGGACTGCGCGCGCGGCTCCACGATGGAGAAAAGTCGCTGGAGCAGCTGCGCGCGCTCCTCACCAAGTCATCGCTGCCCACCCTCTTCTCGCTCTGCGGGCGTGCGCTGCAGGTGGACGGCAACCTCGGCGCATCGGCGGCGATCGCGGAGATGCTCGTGCAGTCGCATCGCGACGTGATTCAGCTGCTGCCCGCGTTGCCGGCCGAGTGGAAGGCGGGAGCGGTGCGCGGACTGCGTGCGCGCGGTGGCTTCGAGGTGGACGTGACGTGGGCGGATGGGCGCGCAACGCGCGCGAGTATCCGTGCGAGCGGCACGCGCCCGTGTCGCCTGCAGGCCGCGAACCTCGTGCGCGTGACCGCGAATGGCAGCGCGATACCGCTCGTGCGTCGCGGCGCGGAGGTGGTGGAGTTTCAGGCCACCGCCGGCCGCGAATACCGCGTGGAGTTCCGGTAGGCGCTGCCCGCTGACGGCGCGCTACTTCTTCTTCGCAGCTGCAGCCGGTGGCGGCGGCGTCACGCCGCTGAACATGTCGACCACGTAGCGCCACTTTCCGTCGGCCCCGCGGCGCAGGACCTCGGTGTACTTGATCGACTGCGTGGCGCCTCCCGCCTTGAAGCTCGCGGTGCCGACGCTGTAGGCGAGGTCACCGACGCCATAGGTGTAGGTCGGCGTCAGCGCGAAGTCGCTCGCTCCGTCCGCGATCATGCCGGCGATGGCTGGATGGAAGGCCGTTCCCTCGAGTGTCGGCGAGTCCGGCGGCATCACCCTCGCGTCTGCGGCATACACCGCGAACACGGCGGTCGAGTCCTTCGCATTCATGGCCGCGGCAAAGGCGGCATCGACCGCCTTCACGGAGTCGATCGTGGCCGCGGACAGCGGTGCGTTGGCGTCGGCGCGGGGGCTGCACGCGGCGACGATCACGAAGAGCGAGAGCAGGGAAGCGATGCGCATGGAAGCGGGGTTGGAAAGGTGAGTGAGCTACCTGGTCGGTGCCATCGGCGTACTGACGTTCCACATGTTGGAGTACAGGCGCCATTCGCCCGCATCCTTCTTCCAGATGTTCAGGTACTTGCCCTCTTCGACGGTGACGGGCTTGCCAGAGCGGACCAGATACGTGCCTTCATCGACCAGCAGGTTCTCGTCGCCGTAGAGCGCGACACTCTTCTCCGTGAATTCGACGATGCCCGCCTTCAGGTACTCCGTGTTCAACTGGGCGATGGCGGTCCTTCCGATCACGGCAGGAGAGTTGGGCGGAAGGACCCGCGCATCCGGTGAAAAAATGTTGACGAGGAAGGCGCTATCACCCGTGATGTGGGCTTTCGTGAACTGGTCGTTCTTCGCGGTGATCACCGGTCGCATGGCGGCCACGTCGAACGCGGCGGCCGGACGCGCATCGGCGCCGGCTCGACACGAGGCGACGATCGCGCACAGGAGGACAAGCACAATGGAGCGCATGAAAAAGCGGGACATGGGGGATGGGGCGTGGGAAGTGGAAACGATCGTGAAGCTGCTGGTGACGCCCTCCGGTGATGAATTCAGAGATCGGTCCGGCCCAGCACGCTGCCCTTGCTCGCGTTCGCGCGCAAGAACGCCTGGTAACCGCGGAAGCTCCCGATCTCGGCGATATCCACCACCTTGTCGCCGGCTGAAATGCGCTCCGGTTTGAGGATCATCGCGTTCACGATCTCGCCATCCTCCAACTCGATCTCGCCGAGCTCGAGTTCGCGCGGCTCGCCGGGCAGCAAGCCTTCGCGCAGCACCTTGTCCGGCATGTCGTAGAGCTCGCCCGTGATCATGCGACCGCCGCGGTCGACGGGCAAGAGTCCGGGAAATTCGTCGCGCAGCACGAAGAAGCGGTACTTGGCCGCCGTGCGCGCGGGACCGAGCAACGTCGAGCCGGCATGACAGCCATGATCCTTCTGGCCGGACATGGCGGTGCCGTTCAGGAACATCTTCATGGCGTGCGAGCCCGCACCGAGTCGACAACGCTGCGCACCGCGCGAATCACGACATCGGGCCGGTCGATCTGGATGTAGTGCGTCGCATCATACACGAGCTCGTGCTGGCTGCGGCTCGACCACGACGCCTCGTCGTCGTGCATCGCGCGCCACGCTTCCTTGAACTCCTTCGCCTTCTCCGGCGTGATCTTGAGCGTCTTGATCGCGTTGGAGTCCATCGGCGCCATCGACGTCAACACGAACACGGGCCGGTCGCCCAGTGTGTGGAACGTCCCGGCTTCGGCGAAGGTCGAGTCGATCGAGGCGGCCTCGATCAACTCCTGCCCGAGCGAGCGCGGGAGGTAGCCCTGCATCGCGGCCACGCGTTCGGGCGGCAGCTTCGGCATCTTGGCCTGACCCGACGCCAGCCGGACGATCCCGGTCCAGGAGAGCGACGCCGCGAGGGTGATCCAGCGCAGGCTCGCATCGGGCATCTTCCCGAGCACGGCGGCCATCCGCTTCACCTGCTCCGGATGCGACGCGTCCACGAACACGAGCCCCGCCACCTCGTCACCGTGATACTTGGTGTAGGTCATGATGTACGGACCGCCGAGCGAGTGCCCGACCATCACGTACGGCGGCTTTTCTCCTGCGGCGGCGAGCAGCGCGTGCAGGTCAGCAGCGACCGTGACAGCGTTGTGTGGCGCCGGCGACGGCTCGCTCCAGACGATCCCCGCGCGATTGTAGGCGCAGGTGCGCGTCTTGAGCGCGATCGAATCCCGGACGAGGCTCCAGCCGATGATGCCACCGACATCGAGCCCTGCTTCGAGGATCACGGTCGGCGAACCGGTTCCACTGCAGAGGATGTGCATCTTGCGGCCGCCGACATCGACCATCTTGCCCGGCGGCGGATAGTTGGCGACGGTCCTGCGCCAGGCGATCGCTTCCCAGATCGAGCCGGTGATCACGGCGATGACGAGCAGGCCGACGATGCCGATGAGGCCGCGCTTGAGCCAGCGGACGATGCGCGATCGTGGTGCTGCGGTCATGGTGCTGCGGTCATGGTGCTGCTCCAGCGGTGGCAAGAGTGGAGCGTGAAAGATGCACGTCGCGAACTTCCTCCGCGACTACAGGCTGGACGCCCTGCCGCCCGGCTCGTAGCGTAGCGCCAACCGTTTCACGTTGTCCCTCGCTCCACGCACCTACCCATGCGCATCACTCGTATCCTCGCCTACCGCGCCGAGCTTCCCCTCCATGAAACCACCTACAAGTGGTCCGGTGGGAAGTCCGTCTCCGTCTTCGACTCGACCGTCGTTCGTGTCGAGACCGACGCCGGCGTCACCGGACACGGTGAGGTCTGCCCGCTCGGCCCCTTCTACCTCCCCGCCTACGCCGACGGCGTGCGCGCCGGCATCCGCGAGCTCGGCCCGCATCTCATCGGCGCCGACCCGCGCGAGCTCGCCAAGCTCAACCGTCTCATGGACGCCGCGCTCAAGGGTCATCCCTACGTCAAGTCGGGCATCGACATCGCCTGCTGGGACATCCTCGGCCAGGTCGCCAACATGCCTGTCTGCGAGTTGCTGGGCGGGCGCTATGGCACTGACGTCCATCTCTATCGCGCGATCTCGCAGGAGACGCCCGATGTCATGGCGGCGCGCGTTGCCGAGTATCGGGCGATGGGCTATCGCCGCTTCCAGCTCAAGGTCGGCGGCGATCCGGACGTGGACATCGAGCGCATCCGTGCCGTCGCGGCCAAGCTCGAATCAGGCGATCGCCTCATCGCCGATGCGAACACCGGTTGGGTGCAGCACGAAGCCGTCCGCGTCGCCAAGGCGGTGCGCGACATCGACGTCTACATCGAGCAACCGTGCCTCACCTACGAGGAATGCCTCGCCGTGCGCCGGCAGATTCCGCACCCGTTCGTGCTCGACGAGAACATCGATGACTTGGGCGTGCTGCTGCGCGCCAAGGCGGACCTCGCCATGGATGTCGTGAACCTCAAGATCAGCAAGCTCGGCGGGCTCACGAAAACCCGGCAGGCGCGCGACCTGTGCGTGAGCATGGGCATCGGCATGACGCTCGAGGACTCGTGGGGCGGCGACATCGCGACCGCGGCCATCGCGCACCTCGCGCACAGCACGCCGACCGAGTTCCTCTTCACCACCACCGACTTCAACAGTTACGGTCCCGTGAGTATCGCGACCGGTGCGCCGCAACGCGTGAACGGTCGCATGGCCGCGTCCACCGCTCCGGGGCTCGGCGTTCAACCGCGCATGGAGGTGCTCGGCGATCCGCTCGTGACGATCGATCGCGCGCGGTAGCCTGCGGCCATGACAAGTCGCGCGCTGGGATCCGCCGTGTCGGTCAGCCCTCGCTCTGCACGAGCGCGCGCACGCGTGCATCGCGCGGGTAGAGGCCGCCCCACAGGAACACGCACACCCACACGCCCGAGAGGATGTGCGTGAAGAGCGGATTGCCGAGCCGCAGGTGCGTGGCCACCGCACCACCGAAGTAGCCGGTGAGCAGCACCGCACCAATCGGAGAAGTACGCGGGATCACGTACAACACCAGACAGGTCGCCTGGATGAGCCCGAGCGGGAGCAGCAGGTTGGCGGCGTAGCCGAGCTGCACGGTGCCGTCGATCGCCTCCTTGGTGCCGATGAGCTTCATGCTCGCATCGAGGGTGAGTGCGGCGATCGCCAAGCCCGAGAGTACGCGCCCGACGATGACCGAGGTGGACGCTTTGGACGACATCATGGAAGCGGGTTATGAGGAGCGTGCCCGTGCGACGCGAAGCGGGCACCTGCGCGCGTTCGAGGACGGGAGCAACAACAGCGAGTGGTCGTGAGGCTGGCGCTCAGTGCGGCCACCGCCAGCCGAACGTCCCCGCCGTGAGCAGCGCGTACAGCAGTCCGTCGGCCATCGACTTGAGCGTGGTGCCCCAGCGCCGATGGTACCAGATGGACTGCTGGGCGAGACCCATCGCGTAGCAGCAGAACGCCACCGTGCCCACGATCCGGAACACCGCGAGATAGTTCGCGCCCTGCGGAACGGCGTGCGCGGCCACGTAGCCGGACAACGCGCTCACCACCACGCTGTAGGCGAACCATCCGCCGAGCGCCTTGCCCATGGTCGGCGGCCCCTTGGGCATCACCGTCATCATGAGCACGGGCCCTTCGTTCATCTTGGCGGCGTACTCCGGCGACTTCATCTCGTCCATGCTCGCCGCGCGCGGCAGCATGTAGTCGCCCGTCGGGATGGACAGCGCGCCGATCGACGTGCGTGCGGCGCCTTCATCGGGCACGGCCATCCAGTCATCGGCGTGCCACTTGGTGGCCATGTGCAGCACCGAACTGGCGACGAACACCAGCACGGCAGAGAGGATGATCGGGAGCCAGAGGGCTACGAATCCGGTGTGCATCGTCCACTCCTCGTCGAGGGAACTGCGGCGCACCCGGATGGATGCGTCACGCGTGCGCGCCCTCAAATCAGCGTGTCAGCGACCGAAAGGCAAGCCGCGCCCGCTCACGGCGACGAAACAGATGCATACATGAGCTTCTTGAATTCGCGCTCGAGCGGCGTCACGCGGAACGGTGCCGTCTGCGTCATCAACAACCCGATGACGTCGTTCTTCGGATCCACCCAGAAGAACGTGTTGTAGATCCCGGACCATCCGAACGAGCCCGCCGCACTCGGCACGAACGTGTTCGGCTCGACCGTCTGCACCGTCATGCCGAGTCCGAAGCCGTAGCCAGGCGCTCCATTGAACGGCGCGGGCACCGACTGCGGCGGCACGAGCCGGTCGCGCGTCATCAGCGCGACGGTCTCCTTCCGGAGGATGCGCACGCCGTTCAACTCGCCGCCGTTGAGCAGCATCTGCGCGAAGCGGAGGTAGTCCTCGGCTGTCGAGATGAGCCCGCCGCCGCCCATGAAGAACCTGGATGTCGGATCCTCGTACGTCTGCGCGCCGTCGGGGGGAATCACGTGCACCTTCCGATCGGCGCCCACTGCATGCACGCTCGCGAGACGGGTGCGCTGCGCGGCGTCGACGTGGAAGCTCGAGTTGCGCATGCCGAGTGGCGTGAAGATGTGCTCGCGGAGGTAGACATCGAAGGCTTGGCCCGATGCCACTTCGATCACGCGCCCGAGCACGTCGAGCCCGGCCGAGTAGCTCCAGCGTTCGCCGGGCTGGAAAAGGAGGGGGAAGTGCGCCACCGAGTCGGCGAAGAAGGCGATCGTCTTCGTGGGGTCGAACACCTTGCCCGCCTTCCAGATCGAATCGCTCCACGTGTTGAAGAGGATGTAACCAAGCCCCGAGGTGTGCGACATGAGCTGCGCGACGGTCACGGGCGAATTGACGGGCACGGTCTGCGGATTGAGCGCACCGCCGCCAGTGTAGACGCGCGCGTTGGCGAAGGCCGGCACGTACTTGGACACCGGATCATCGAGCGCGAGCTTGCCCGCCTCCACCAACTGCATGGCCGCCACCGACGTGATCGGCTTGGTCATCGACGCGATGCGGAAGAGCGCGTCGACAGAGAGCGGCGCATCGGCGGCGAGGTTCATCTTCCCGACGGCGTTCACGTGCACGAGCTTGCCGTGCCGCGCGATGACGGTCACGATGCCGGCGTACTTGCCGGAGTCGACGTTGGCCTGCATCGCGGGAGCGATGCGCGCCAAGGCGTCGGACGAGAGCCCGACGTCCTCGGGCTTGGCGCGCGGGAGCCACTGCGCGAGCGCCGTACTCGCGAGGCATGCGGTGGCGCCGAGAGCGCAGGCGAGACGGAGGGCGAGACGACGCATGGGCACGGGTGCGGGGTCGGGTGAAGAGCGGACAGCGTGGAGTGCATGATGCGCCCAGCGACTCGTGGGCGCCAGAGTGCGCGACGTGCCGCTGCACTCAAGCCGCACACTGGCGCGAGCGACTGGCGCCTCGTAGCGTTGCCGCACCTCGGGATTCCCACCGTTCGCCGCGAGATCCGACCATGCGCTCGCCATCATCGTTCGTCCTCGTCGCCACGTTGCTGGTCTCGGCGCTCGCTTGCACCAGCGCCGACCGCGCCCCCGTCGTCGATGACGCGCGACTCGTCGCTGCGAACACCGACAGCGCCAACTGGCTCACCTACGGCCGCACCTACGACGAACAGCGCTTCAGCCCACTGCGGCAGGTCAACGATTCCACCATCACGACGCTCGGCCTCGTCTGGAGCCACGACCTGCCGACCACGCGCGCGCTCGAGGCCACGCCGCTCGTCATCGATGGCACGCTGTACACCACCGGCTCGTGGAGCGTGGTGTATGCCTACGACGCCGCCACCGGCAAGGCGCTCTGGACGTACGATCCGAAGGTGGACCGCAAGGTCGCACGCTTCGTCTGCTGCGACGTCGTCAATCGCGGTCTCGCCGCCTACAAGGGCAAGCTCTTCCTCGGTACGCTCGATGGGCGGCTCGTTGCACTGAGCGCGAAGACCGGCATCCCGGTGTGGGACGTCTCGACGGTGGACCGCAACAAGCCGTACGCGATTTCCGGCGCGCCGCGCATCGCCATGGGGCGCGTGCTCATCGGCAATGCCGGCGCCGAGTTCGGCGTGCGTGGCTACCTCTCGGCCTACGATACGGAAACGGGCGCGATGGCGTGGCGCGTGTACACCGTGCCCGGTGATCCGTCCAAGCCGTTCGAGTCGAAGGCCATGGAGGTGGCCGCCAAGACCTGGCAGGGCGACGCGCTCAAGACCGGTGGAGGCGGCACGACGTGGGATCCGATCGTCTACGATCCCGAGCTCGGCCTCGTCTACTTCGGCACCGGCAACGGCACGGCGTGGTACCGCGACCTGCGCGGTGGCGGTGACAATCTCTACGTCGCCTCGATTCTCGCGGTCAAGGCGGAGACCGGCGAACAGGTGTGGCACTACCAGGTGACGCCCGGCGACAACTGGGACTTCGACGCCGACCAGCCCATCATGCTCGCGACGCTCACGGTCGCTGGCGCGCCACGCAAGGTGCTCATGCAGGCGTCGAAAAACGGCTTCTTCTACGTGATTGATCGCGCGACGGGCCAGTTCATCTCGGGCACGCAGTTCGTCGAGGGCGTGACGTGGGCCACGGGCATCGATTCGGTGACGGGGCGTCCGATCGAGTCGAAGGTGGGCTACGACGGCATGAAGCCCGTCCTCTCGGGTCCGGACAACAGCGGCGCGCACAACTGGAATCCGATCAGCATGGACCCGGCGCGCGGTCTCGTCTTCCTCGGCGCGCGCAATAACAGTGTCGAGGTCCACGCACCCGACAAGAACTTCAAGTACGATGCGAAGGAAGCCAACCTCGGCAAGGACAACACGTACGCCGGGCCGCTCTGGGCGAAATTCCTGGCGACCGTCGCGCGCGGTGAGTTGGTCGCGTGGAATCCGGTGGAGCGCAAGGCGGCGTGGCGCGTGGTGCTGCCGTCAGGTCAATCCGGTGGCACGCTCGCCACGGCCGGCAACCTCGTGATGCAGGGAGCGGCCGACGGCATGCTGCGCGCATTCCGCGGCGCCGATGGCACCAAGCTCTGGGAGTTCGATGCGGGCACCGGGATCATGGCGCCGCCGGTCACGTATCTCGCCGGCGGCAAGCAGTACGTGACCGTGATGGTCGGCTGGGGCGGGCCGTCGGGACATGTCAATCAACCCACCAACGGCCTCACCAAGCCCGGCTTCGGCCGCATCCTCACGTTTGCGCTGGGTGGCACCGCGAAGATCGTGGTGCCGCCGTATGGTCACAAGGAACCGCCGGTGCCGGCGCTGCCGGTCACAGCGACGAGCGAGCAAGTCGCGATGGGCAACGTGCTCTACAACAAGTTCTGCCTGCGCTGTCACGGCGTCGCGGCAGTGGCCGGACCGGTGCCCGACCTGCGCTACAGTTCCGCCGCCACGCACGCGATGCTCGACTCGATCGTGCTCGGCGGCGCGCGCGCGCAGCTCGGCATGCCGTCGTTCAAGGACCTGCTCGACACGACGAAGCTGCACCTCATCCAGCAGTACGTGCTGTCGCAGGCGGCGGCCGCGAGCAGCGCCGCCAAGCACTGAGACGCCCTGCAACGGGATCTCTCGTTCCGGAAGACGGAGATACACGGTTTCCTGAAGCCGCGCCGATAGCGGTGCCGCGCTCGATGGCCACGTCGCAAACAGCCGCGTCGAGCGCATCGCGGCGGCTCTTGCCGCCCTCTGGACCGCGCCGCAACTTCGTGGGGCCTTGACCCTTCGGGAGCTCGCTCGATGTCGCATGCGCCCCTTCCGCTCGCTCCGCGCAAGTTCGGCGAGACGATGCGGACCGACGCTTGGTGGTTGCAGCCGGCCATCACCGTGCTCGTCTTCGGTTCGTTCATCGCCTATTCCACGTGGGCGGCGCTGCAGGGCACGCACTACCACTTCGGCAACTACCTCTCGCCCTTCTACTCGCCCGAGCTGTTCGGCGACTCGCCACATGCCTGGTTCGGTCCCAAGCCCGCGTGGTGGCCCGGGCTCGTGCCGTTCTCGCCGGCGATCCTGATCCTCTGGATGCCCGGCGGATTCCGCTTCACCTGCTACTACTATCGTGGCGCGTACTACAAGGCGTTCTGGGCAGATCCGCCCAATTGCGCCGTGGGCGAGCCTCGCACGAGCTACCGCGGGGAGAACAGCTTCCCGCTCATCGTCCAGAACATCCACCGCTACTTCCTCTATCTCGCGATCCCGTTCCTCTTCGTGCTGCTGCACGACGCGTGGAAGGGACTCTGGTTCACCGACGCCAGCGGGCACGTCTCGTTCGGCATCGGCGTCGGCACGCTCGTGCTCGCGCTCAACGTCACGCTGCTGTCGGGCTACACGCTGGGCTGCCACGCCTTCCGGCACCTGGTCGGCGGCATGATGGACCGGATCTCCGAGCGGCCAGCGCGCAAGTTCGCCTACGACTGTGCCAGCTGCCTCAATCGCGGCCACATGCAGTGGGCCTGGTTCTCGCTCTTCGGCGTCGCTTTCGCCGACATCTACGTCCGCCTGTGCTCGATGGGCATCTGGACCGACTGGAGGCTCCTGTAATGGCGGACGTCGAAACGCACGAACACGACGTGCTCGTCATCGGTGCCGGCGGCGCCGGCCTGCGCGCCGCGATCGAGGCGGCGGCATCGGGCGCCACGGTCGGTCTCGTCTGCAAGTCGCTCCTCGGCAAGGCGCACACGGTGATGGCCGAAGGTGGCGTCGCTGCCGCCCTCGCCAACGTGGACGATCGCGACAACTGGATGGTCCACTTCGCGGACACGATGCGCGGCGGCCAGTACGTCAACAATTGGCGCATGGCCGAGCTTCACGCCAAGGAAGCGCCCGACCGCGTGCGCGAGCTCGAGAAGTGGGGCGCGGTGTTCGATCGCACGAGCGACGGCCGCATCCTGCAGCGCAACTTCGGCGGGCATCGCTATCCGCGCCTCGCGCACGTGGGCGACCGCACCGGGCTCGAGATGATCCGGACGCTGCAGGACCACGCGATCCACCAGGCGGTCGACGTCCACATGGAGGTGACCATCATCGCCCTCCTCAAGGACGGCGACCGGATCAGCGGTGCCTTCGGCTACGACCGTGAGCGCGGCCGCTTCCGCCTCTTCAAGTGCAAGGCCGCCGTGCTGGCCACGGGCGGCGTCGGGCGCGCGTACTCGATCACGAGCAACAGCTGGGAGTACACGGCCGACGGCCAGTCGCTCGCCTACAACGCGGGCGCGGCCCTGCAGGACATGGAGTTCGTGCAGTTCCACCCGACGGGCATGGTCTGGCCGCCAAGCGTGAAGGGCATTCTCGTGACCGAGGGCGTGCGCGGCGAGGGCGGCGTGCTGCGCAACAGCGAGGGGCGTCGCTTCATGTTCGACGACATCCCGGACAACTACCGCGCCCAGACCGCCGACAATGAAGAGGAAGGGTGGCGCTACACCCAGGGCGACAAGAATGCGCGCCGTCCACCCGAGCTGCTGACGCGCGACCATGTGGCGCGCTGCATCATGCGCGAGGTCAAGGCCGGGCGCGGCAGCCCGCACGGCGGCGTCTACCTCGACATCGCCTGGATCAAGCAGCGCGTGCCCAATGGCGCCGAGGTGATCCGCAAGAAGCTCCCGAGCATGTACCACCAGTTCAAGCAACTCGCCGACATCGACATCACCGAGCAGCCGATGGAAGTCGGGCCCACGACCCACTACATCATGGGTGGCATCCGCGTCGACGGCGACTCGCAGATGACGGGCGTGCCGGGGCTCTTTGCTGCGGGTGAGTGCGCGGCCGGGTTGCACGGCGCGAACCGGCTCGGCGGCAACTCGCTCAGCGATCTGCTGGTCTTCGGCAAGCGCGCGGGAGAACACGCCGCCGCGTACGCCAGGACGCAACCGGCCGGCCGCGTCGATGCGGCGGAGGTGGACCGTCTCGCGCACGGCGCGCTCGCGCCCTTCGAGCGCGCGGGCAACGGCGAGGCCCCGTACGCCGTGCAGCACGACCTGCAGGAGATGATGCAGCAGCTGGTCGGCATCGTGCGCCGCGAGGACGAGATGCAGCGCGCACTCGACCATCTCGTGCTCATGCGCCGGCGTGCGGAGGCGGCCGGAGCCACCGGGAACCGGGAGTACAATCCCGGCTGGCACACGAGCATGGATCTCGGCAACCTGCTGACCATCAGCGAAGCGATCGCGCGCAGTGCCATCGTGCGCACGGAGAGTCGGGGCGGCCACTTCCGCGACGACCATCCGGACAAGGACCCGGCGCAGGCGACGTACAACCTCGTGGCGCGAAAGGGCGCCGACGGTGCCATGCAGCTCAGCAAGGAACCCATTCCCCCGCTGCCCGCGGAGCTCGCGCGGGTGATCGAGGAGCAGAAGTAATGGCATCGGCGACGTTCCAGCTCTGGCGCGGCGGCCACAAGGACGGCCACCTGCAGTCGTACGAGACGGAGGTCAGCGAGGGGATGGTGGTCCTCGACGCCGTGCACGACATCCAGGCGACGCAAGCCAACGACCTCGCGGTCCGGTGGAACTGCAAGGCGGGCAAGTGCGGATCGTGCTCGGCCGAGATCAACGGGAAGCCGCGGCTCATGTGCATGACGCGGCTCAACACGCTCGACCTGACGAAACCCGTGACGGTCGAGCCGATGCGCTCGTTTCCCCTCGTGCGCGACCTCGTCACCGACGTGAGCTGGAACTTCCGCGTCAAGAAGGAGATCAAGCAGTTCACGCCGCGCGCCCCCGACGCCCCGGACGGCACGTGGCGCATGCAGCAGACCGACGTGGACCGCGTGCAGGAGTTCCGGAAGTGCATCGAGTGCTTCCTGTGCCAGGACGTCTGTCACGTCATCCGGGATCATCAGGAGAAGGATGCATTCGTCGGTCCGCGCTACCTCGCGTACGTCGCAGCGCTCGAGATGCACCCGCTCGACACGGTGGACCGCACCGCCGACCTCAAGACCGCGCACGGCATCGGCCTGTGCAACATCACCAAGTGCTGCACGCACACCTGTCCCGAAGAGATCCGGATCACCGACAACGCGATCATTCCGCTCAAGGAGCGCGTCGTCGACCGGTTCTACGACCCGCTGCAGGCGCTCGTGCGTCTCGTGCGCGGAAAGAAGTCGTCCTAGCACCACCCACTCGGAGCGTCCCATGTTCTCCCTCAAGCCCATCACGCGCGAGGCCATCCCGCGCGCCATCGAAAAGGCCGAACGCTACCGGTTGCTCAACCAACCGTGGGCCGCCGAGAGCATCTGCGAAGACATTCTCGCGATCGAGCCGGCGCACCAGGTGGCGCTCCGCATCCTGCTCCTGTCGCACACCGACCAGTTCACGGGTGGGAGCGGACGCGGCGCGCGCGCCGACGCGGTTCGCACGCAGCTGACGAGCGCGTACGAGCGTGCGTACTACGCGGGCATCATCCTGGAGCGCCGGGCGAAGGCCAAGCTCGACACCGGCCACCCAGGCGCCTCGCACGTCGCCTACGGCCTCTTTCGCGACGCCATGAGCTCGTACGAGGACGCCGAGCGCGTGCGTCCCTCCGGGAATGATGACGCGATCCTGCGCTGGAACGCCTGCGCGCGCATGCTCGACGAGTCGCCCAACCTGGTCCGTGCGGCGACGCCCCCGGTATCGGAGCCCGTCATCGGGGAGTGACGACGGGCGTGGTCGCGCGCGCGGCTCAGAGCTTCGCGAACGGCTGCTCGAGACTCGGACTCTGCGGCGTCAATAGTTCCGCGCCCTTCTCCGTGATCACCATGTCGTCCTCGAGCCGCACGCCGAACTCGCCCTGGATGTAGATGCCGGGTTCGTCGCTGAACACCATGCCCGGCTCGAGCAGGCGCGTGTTGCCGCGCACGAGGTACGGCCACTCGTGGCCATCCATGCCCATGCCGTGGCCGACACGGTGGAGGAAGTACTTGTAGTCGGGGCCGTAGCCGCCGTCGGTCACGATCTTGCGCGCGGCGGCATCCACCGCTTCACACGCGAGGCCGGGGCGCGCGGTCTTGACCGCGGTCTCCTGCGCCTTGTGCACGATCTCGAAGACGTCCTTCATCTTCTGCGTCGGCTTGCCCAGCACGAAGGTGCGCGAGAGGTCGGAGGTGTAGCCCTCGACCCGGCAGCCGCCGTCGATGAGCAGGATGCTCCCTTCGCGCACCACCTGCGGTGTCACCGAACCGTGCGGCAGCGCAGAGTACTTGCCCACCTGCACGCCAGCGCCGCCGGAGAAACCGAGCTGCGTGTGCGCGGCGCTCACGAGGTGCGCGAAGTCGTCCTGCGTCATCCCTTCCTTGAGCGACTTCCACGCCGCCTCGTACGCGATGTGCGTGACCTTGGATGCGAGCCGCATGAGCTGCTGCTCGTGTGCATCCTTGACCATGCGACAGCCCGCCGTCACCGGCGTCGCGCTCACGACGGTGATGCCGGGCAAGTGCGCGGTGCCATCGGTGAAGACGAAGCGCACCGTCTCTTCGGCGCCGACCGTGGCGGTCGAGAGGCCGCGCGCGCGCAGTCCCTTCGCGATCAGCTCCCACGGGCTCTCGTGTTCCTCCCACGCCATCACCTCGGCGTCGGAGCCGAGCGGGCCCTGGTGCGCCTGCTCCATGGCGCGCTCTTCCTCGAACTTGGGTGTCACGAGGAAGGGAGTGCCCGTGAGCGGGATGAGCGCCGCGAGCATGCGCTCCGAGAGTCCCCAGCGGATGCCGGTGAAGTATTCCATCGACGTGCCGCCGTTGAGCATGAGGCAGTCGATCTTGTTGGCCTTCATGAGGCGGCGCGCCTTCTCGATGCGCGCGCGGCGCTCGTCGTTCGAGATCGCCTTGGCCTGCGCCTTCATGGACTTGAGCGCCTTGATGGCGGGCGGCAACTCGACGGCGGCGCCC
>JANYHJ010000060.1 GCA_025359135.1 Gemmatimonadota bacterium
GCGATGTTGGTGCCCTCGCGCAGGCGGATGTCGATCGCGCGGGTCTGGGCGTGCACGACGGCCGGGAGGCCGAGCGCGAGGAGGCAGGCGAAGCGGACGAGTGGGCGCATGATGCTATAGTGCGCCGCCAGCGCGGACGCCGCTAGAAGCCATGACGTTTCGCGCACTGGCGGGCAGGCGTTTCAGCGTCCGCTGCGTGCGTCAGTAGGCGAGGCCCACACGCTGGTTCACGTAGAGGCGCTGCTCCACCTCGTCCACGAGAAAGCCGGCGAGATCCTCGCACGAGATCTGCTTGCCGCCGAACGGCATGCGGCTGCCTCCGTTCCGGAACTGTCGCGTGCGCGTGCCCGGCACGATGTCGGGGGTGCACGCGACCGTCCACTCGAGCGTGCCCGCGAGCATCGCGCGCCAGGCTGCATCGTGCTCGCCTGAGATGGCGCGAAAGACCTCCGGATACGTGGGCTTCGCGCGTCGCTGGCCGCTCCCGTCGTCTGCGTCGAGGATTCCGCCCCCGGCCACGGCGAGCACGCGCGTCACGCCCACCCGCTCGCCGGCCGCGATGATGTTGGTCATCCCCATGGAGAGCGTGCCAACCGGTGCCTTGAAATTGTCGTCGCCCAGGGCGCTGATCACCACCTGCGCGCCGGTGAGCGCGGCCTCGACCGCCTTCAAGTCGGTCACGGTGCCGGGGGTCACGTGCGCGCCAGCGTGCGCGTCGCCCAGGCGGGTCACGTCGCGCACGAGCAGGCGGAGGTCGTAGCCCGCCGCGCCCGCGTACTCGCAGACGCGCGTGCCGACTCGACCGGTGGCGCCGAAGACGGCCATGGTGGTCATCGTGACTCTGCTCGATGGAAAAGAGACGACGAGCGGCGTAACCGTCCGTCTGCGCGTAGTATATCACGCGTCACCCTCCGCCCCCGGTAGATCATGCCCATGCTTCGCCGCAGCTTCATTGTCGCCCTGCTCCTCGTCCTCGCTGCATCACGCGCCAGCGCGCAGTCGTCAAACGCCTCGGCTCGCGACGCCGAAACCATCAAGGCCACGCTCGCGCAGATGTGGGACGCGATTGAGGCGGGCGACAGCGCACGCTACGCCACCTTCGTGCATCCCGACTTCACCCAGTTCGGCGAGAACGATCCGTACCTGGCCGAGGGCAAGACGATCGAGATGAAGGGCATGGGCGCGTACCTGGGGCGCGCGAAGAACGTGCACACCGACATGCACAACGCGACGGTCACCGTGAAGGGCGACGTCGCGTGGGTCACCTACTACTGGACCGACTCGGGCGACGTCGATGGCAAGAAGACGTCGAGCCATGGCAAGTCGACGCGCATCTTCGTGCGCGACGGTGGACGCTGGCTGTGCATTCACGGTCACTACACCAACGGCTGAAGCGCGCGCGTTCCGTGCCCACCTTTTCCAATCCGTCGGGCGTCGACGCCGACTCGAAGGGGTTGGCGCGCTGGATCTTCGATCGCGTCCGGAGGCGGCTACCGCGTCCGCCGCGCGCGAAGATCACCGGCGTCGCCCCCGACCTGGCGTTCCTCCACGCCAATCGCACCGAGACGACGGTCACCTGGCTTGGACACGCCGCCGTGCTGCTGCAGGTCGGTGGCGTCAACATCCTCACCGACCCGATGCTCACCGATTGGGCATCGCCGTTCGCGTATTTCGGCCCGCGCCGCCACCAGCCGCCGGGCATCGCGCTCAAGGACCTGCCGCACATCGACGTCGTGCTGCTCTCGCACGCGCACTTCGATCATCTCGACGCGCCAAGCGTGCGCTGGCTCGCGAAGCAGGCCGGCGGCGCGCCGCACTTTCTCGTGCCCGCCGAACTCGACCAGTGGTTCGCGTCCAACGTCCGTGGTCTGCGCTACGACGGACCCGACGCCAACGTGCATGCGCTCGAGTGGAACGCGTCGTGGCGCGGCGCCCATCGCCTGGGGGATGTCGACTTCCATTTTCTCCCCGTGCAGCACTGGTCCAATCGCTCGCTCTTCGCGCGCAACGACACGGCGTGGGGGAGCTGGGCCGTCCTCCATCCGGATTTCCGCTTCTGGTTTTCCGGCGACCTCGGCTATTCCGACGACCCGCGCAAGATCGGCGCGCAGTTCGGCCGCTTCGACCTCGCCGCGATCGCCATTGGCGCGTACGAGCCGCGCTGGTTCATGCGCACGCAGCACGTCAATCCGGACGAGGCGGTGCAGGTGATGCGCGACGTGAATGCCTCGCAGGCCTTCGGCATCCACTGGGGCACCTTCGCCCTCACCGACGAATCACTCGACCAGCCGCCGCGCGACCTGCTCGCGGCCACGGCAGCGCGCGGACTTGCTCCCGATCAGTTCACGACTTGGCGACATGGGGAGACGCGCCGCTTCCCTTCGAGACGCTGAGGCTCGCGAGCCGCTGGGGAGTTCGCCGGCGTGTTGGCGTGACGGGCGCGCTGGTGTCCGCGCCGAAAAAGCCGTCAAGCCAGAGCTGCGCCTGCACGAACGGCCAGACGCGTCGTGCTTCGCGTCCCGTCAAGCCCGTCGTCCTGCGGCGCTCGTGCACCCACTCCGAGAGTCCCTTGCCGTCCCAGACATCGCTCTCGAGGAAGTTCCGGCTGTCCACGACCGACTCCATGACGGCGCCGAGTGACGCGGCGGTCCACGAGCCGATCGGCGCCTGGAAGCCGACCTTGTCGCGCCGGTTGAGGATCACGTCGGGAATGATGCCGCGCATCGCTTCGCGCAGGATGCGCTTCGAGGTCCCGTCCGGGCCGATCTTGCTCGCATCGGGCAGCGCGAACCCGTACGTGACCAGCCGCCAGTCCATGAACGGCATGCGACTCTCGATGCCGTGCGCCATCGTGAGCCGGTCGTACTTGCGGAGGATCGACGGCAGCGAGGTATGATGGAACTGCCGGTAGAGCTTGCGCGTGAGTGGTGGCAGCGCGGCGATGCGCGGATCGTCATCGAGCGCGGCCCAATCGTCGGCGCCCTCCCACGGCTCGACCCACGTCGACGTCGGGGGCGCGACCGAGCGCTGCGGTCTCAGGAAGCGCGTGAGGAAGCGCAGGGCGGGCTCGCCTTCCGTGAGCAGCTCGAGCATGCGGCGGCGACCGCCGCGCTCCATGCGCGTGATGGCGCGCGCCATGCCGATGGTCCAACGCGGTCGGCGCAGCAGGCTGCCCGAGTCGCGCAGCGAATCGGTGAGTTGCAGCGGATAGCCGGCCAGCAGTTCGTCGGCGCCGTGGCCGTCGAGCGAGACCGCCACGTTCGCGCGCCGCATCTCGCGATAGATCGCCCACGACGGCAGCAGCATCGCCACGCCGATCGTCTCGAAGTCGAAGGCGTACTGCCGCAGCTCCTCGACGGGAATCGCGCTGTACATCGGGAAGATGTGCGCGTCGGCCCGCGCCTGCGCGATGGCCGCGCGCGCGTAGTGCTCTTCATCCATGTCCGTGCCGCGAAAGGCCACCACGAACGCGCGCGGTGCGTTGCTGGTGACCCGCTCGTCGGCAGCCCCGTGGGCCATCGTGCCACGGAGCTTGGATACGGAACAGAGGATCGCGCTCGAGTCCACGCCACCACTCAGGCAGGTGGCCACGGGCACGTCGCTGCGCAGTCGCAGGCGACAGGCATCGAGAAAGAGGCCGCGGAAGCGATCGACCTGGTCCGAGAATCGCCGTGGGACGTCCGGGAGGTGATCGAGCGTGGACCACCAGCGCCAGCGCCGCTCGCTGCCGTCCGGCCGCACGATCATGTTGTAACCCGCCGGCAACTGGCGCACCCCCTCGATCAACGTCGTCTCGGCCGACTCGGAACCGATCGAGAGCGCGCGCCGCAGCTCGTCGCGATTCACCCGCGGCGAGAAGCCCGCGAGGTGGCGATACGCCTTGAGTTCCGAGGCGAAGGTGAAGCGCTTGCCGTCGCGCTGTACGTGCAGCGGCTTGATGCCCCAGCGATCGCGCGAGAGGAAGAGCTCCTGTCGCGCCTCGTCCCAGATGGCGAACGCCCACATGCCGTTGAAGCGGAGGACGCAGTCCGGACCCCACTGATGGTAGGCGACGGCCACGACTTCGGCGTCACACTGCGAGCGGAAACGGTGGCCCGCCCGCTCAAGCTCGCGGCGCAGTTCGAGGAAGTTGAAGACCTCGCCGTTGTACACGAGCCGGTAGCGCGACTCCAGCACGGACATCGGTTGCGCACCATCGTCCGAGAGGTCGAGGATGGCAAGCCGACGATGACCCAGCGCCAACGGTCCCGCGACATGCACGCCGCGTCCGTCAGGTCCGCGATGCGCGAGACTGTCGGTGAAGGTGTCGATGTCCTTCCGATCGACGGCACCGCCGTCGAAGCGGAGCATGCCCGCAATTCCACACATGGCGCCCGCCCGTGGTCGTCCGAAGGGCACGGGTCGCTGCGTCATCGCGAGTGAGACCCGTCTCCGTCAGTCGCTCGCGATCAGCAGGATCGAATCGAGAACGACGACGGATCGAACGCCAAAGCTGTTCAGGCCAACACCGATGACGCCACGCCAACGAGGTGCTATTGCGACGCGTTGTCAGGCTCGTGTCAGCAGACGAACACGATCATCACGTGTCAGCAAATCGTCAGGAGCGCACGACATCACGAAAGCAGTCGCATGCGTGTCGCGCGCACGTCGCAGGCGTGTCACGGCAACTCAGGCGTCGCCTGGCCGCCGCGCGAGATAGACGAGCAACGCCGGACATCCGAGCAACAACGTCGCGGGCCACCACCACACCGGTCGCTTGCTCGCCTTGAGGTCGCGCCAGAGCCACACGAGCACGACCGCCGTGAACACCGCCATGTCGTTCCACGCCATGAACACCATCGGGTCGCGCCGGAGCGTCTCCCATGCATGCGTGAGCGCCGGAACCAATCCGCCGTTCTGCGTCATCCACTGGCTGAATGCGATCTGTTCATAGACGAAGAACAGCACGGCGACGATGACGAGGCCTGAGCGGCGCATGACAGGTCAGTTCGAGGAGGGCTTCTGCCTGGGCGTTGGCGCCTTCTTCGTCGCGCCCGCCTTGCGATGCACCGTGAGAATGCGCTGCGCATCGTTGCCGTCGGCACCGACCGCTCGCACGACGATCACGTTGGTCCCGTCGGCGAGCGCCACATCCTGCACGAACGCCGCCGCGCGCGTCTCGGCGCCCATCGTCAGCGCCCTGCCTGTGGGTGGGTCGAGCAGCTTGAGTGCGTCGACCTTGACGCCGTTGACCGTGAGCTCGAGCGTGGCGAGCGCCTTCGCGTACTCCGCGCTGCCGCGGATCGTCACCCGCGCACCCTCCACTTCCGCGCCATCGCGCGGCGCCTCCACCGTCACGTACGGCGGATCGGGCCAGGCCATCGCACCCGGCGCCGGTTCCGACACGAGCGTCGTCGCCAGCTCGCCCATCGCGCGGCCCAAGTCGTCGTCCTCACACGCGTTGCACTGCACCTCGCGCGTGCCGTCCACCGCGCCCGTGGCCACGTCCACGAGTTGCACGGTGATCGTCACGGTGCCACCCAGACGCGCCGCGGAACCGATCACCATCTTGTGCACGCTGAACAGTCGCCCCAGCTGCACCGCCGTCGTCGGATCCATGCGGCCCGACTTGACCAGGTTCTGCTCCTGCATGATCACGTCGAGCCGGCGACGCTCGAGCAGCCGCACGCCGGGATTGCGCGCGAGACGCGTCAGCAGCTGGTCGGCCAGCGCGTTGGCGACATCGCTGCCCACGCCACGATCGGTCATGCCGATCACGGCGAAGTTGACGCGCTTGGACGGCTGCACGAGCGGCTCGCGCGGCCCCGTGATCGCGAACTTCACGCCGCGCAGGTCGGCCACGCAGCGCGGCGTCGGCTGCACGCCGCGCACCGCGAGGAACTGCACGTTCCCCTCCTCCGTGCCCACGGCGATCGTCCTACCGTCCTGCGAGAACGCGACGGCCATCGCGCGCCCCTTGGTGGGTGCATCGTAGACGCGCGTACCGCGCTCCACGTCGAACAACCCGACCGTGCTGCCCCGCTTGTCGCGCAGCGCGACCGCGAGATGCCGGCAATCGGGCGCGGGCGCGATCGCGGCCGGCGCCTGGCCCTGCAGGTCGAGCTGCTTCTGCGGTGCGGCGCTCGCCATGTCGTAGACGCGCAGCGCGTCCTTGTAGAAGGGCTGCCCCTTCCCGAATGCGGGCGGCTGCACCTCTTCCGTGCCGACGAAGAGCAGGTCGCCACTCGGCGTCGCGAACGCCGACATGATCGTCGGGTCGGCCTCCTTCACCGCACGCAGCACCTCGAGCTTCTTGATGTCCCAGTAGACGATATCGCGATCCGCGCCCACCGACACGAGGGTCTCGCCATCGCGCAGCATGAACACGTACAGCACCGCCTTCTTGTGGCGCCCACGCAACCGCCCCATCACGTCGCCGGTGCCGGCGGCCACGAGCGCCACCTCGCCGTTCTGCAATCCGGCCGCGATCACGTTGCCACTCGGACTGAACACCAGCGACGTCACCTTGTCGCCAACCTTGGCCACGCGCGTCGCGCCGCCATTCAACTCCAGCACCTTCACCTCGCCGCGCTCGGTGCCGAGTGCCGCGCGCGCATCATCGCGCGAACGGGCAAGCGCCGAGACGCTGCCGCCGTCCTTCATCAGTTCGCGTCCCGCGCCCGCGCCCTTTGCGTCGAGCACGCGCACGCGCCCGTTGGCCGTGGCCACCAGCACGGAGTCGCCACGCTGGTTGAAGCGCATGGCCACCACCGTGCCGCCCACGTCCTGGCGGCCTACCGGCTCGATGGTGACGGTCTCGGATTGCGCGCGCGCCGCCACCGGCCACGCGCTCGCCCAAGCCGCAACGATCACGAGGCGCGCGCGCCACATCAGCGCTTCGCCCCGCCGCCGAAGAAGAACGAAAGGCCGAAGTTGAGCTCGATGGTGCCGTCATTGCCGCTCGCACCCGCCACCGACACCGTCGTGTAGCGGTAGAGCAGCTGCGCATCGAACGACGTCTGGCGCGAGAGGAAGAAGTGCGCGCCGACCCCCGGCTGCACCACGAACGCGCTCAACCCGCTGCCGAAGAGCGTGCCGACGTCCAGGCTCACGAATGGAATCTTCGTGTCGCCTGCCTCGGCCATGTTGAACTCCGAACCCACGGCGATCAGCTCGAGCGTGTTCGAGCCCGAGAAGAAGATGCCCACGCCACCCTTGAGTGCGATGTTGCGGCGCACGTACCAGCCCAGCTCGCCCGACACGTTGCCCTCGACATCGGCGCCGGCCGCGGTGCTCTTGGAGATCGTGCCATCGAACGAGAAGCGCTTGTCGCCCTGCTCGATCTGTGCGGCCGCTCGCGCGGGCAGCATGCCCGTGAGCGCGACGACAACGAGGAACGGCACGAGTGTACGGTTGATCCGCATGACCTGCTCTCCGGTGAGGGGATGCCTAGCTGATCTTCTTGCGCGCGATCGGGCGCGCGAACGCGTTCGTCGGGTTGTGGTTGTTCATCGTCATCACCTTCTTCCACAGCTCCATGGCGGCCGCGCTGTCGCCGGTCTTCTCGAGCGCCAACGCAAGGAGCGCCAGGTTCATCGGATCGCCCTGCTGCGCCTTCCGCAAGTCGGTGATGGCCGTCGTCATGTCGCCCGTGTAGTAGGCCACGTAGCCCGTGAGGTACGGCAGGAACGCGACCTGGCCCGGGTTGGTCCCCTTGTCGAGGAACCCCTTGGCATGGCCGACGTGCATCATCGCGGCCGCCTTGTCGCCCTTGCGCGCCGCGATGCGCGCGAGCGCGTTGTGCCAGCGGAAATTCCAGAGGTCCTTGGCCGAGTCGGGGAGCACGGGCTGCTTCATCGCCGCGTCATAGCCGGTCTTGTACCACTCCTGCGCCGTCTTCGTGTCCCCGCTCTCGAGGCAGAGACGCCCCAACTCGTTGGCCACGCCCGCGGCGGACTCGAAGTCGGGCTTCGCCACCTCGAGATCGTACGCTTGGCGCGCGTACTTTACCGCGTTGGCGCAGTCCTGCTCGAACGCGTAGCTGAAGGCCATGTTGCGGAGCGCGCCGCCCTTCTGCTCCGGCGATGCGAGATCGATCGCGACCGCGAGGTGCTTGCGCGCGTCGCCGTAGCGTCCGAGCAGGTCGAGCGTGTTGCCGGTCGCGACGTGCGCCTCGTAGAGCTTGCCGTCGGCGGACATCGCCTTCATGTACTCCTTGAGCGCGTCCTCGAGTTTGCCCTGCGAGGCGAGCTTGCGCCCCTCGCGGATCGCGTCACCCGCGGGTCCGGCGGGAAGCTCGGCGCCCTGCGCGCGAAGGGTGGCGAGCGGCACGACGAGCGCCACGAGAACGGACAAGGCACGGCGGCGCAGTACGGCGGTAGGCTGCATGAGGCGTGTCGCGAGCTGGAGGGTGTGACCGGGCGGCGCGCCGGGGCCGGCGCGCTCCGATGACGCTACAGCCGTCGTCCGTCGAGCGCCACGCCCTGAGCCTCGCGGCGGCGCGTCGGGAGGCAGTTTCTCGAACTGGATCGCCGGCAGGCGGGCGCCGGGAATGGCAGAGCGAATCGCACGGCGTAACTTCTGTGCCATGCGTCACTCATCCGGATTACCCCGCCGCGCCGCCATCGGCAGCGCGCTGCTCCTCGCCCTGGTTGCCGTGCCCGCCACCGCCCAGGTGCGCCGCAACGAGCAGACCAAGCCGCCCGCCATGACGCTCGACGACTACGAACCGACGTCGATGCTCGTCACGAAGGGCGCCAACGTCCCGCGCGCGAAGTTTCCGTTCGTCGACATCCACGGCCACCAGAACCTCTCGATGGGTGACGCCGAGTTTTCGGCGCTCGTCACGCAGATGGACAAGATGAACTTGAAGGTCATGGTGAACCTGAGCGGTGGCTCGGGCACGACGCTCTCTGGCCAAGTCAACAACGCGCGCAAGAAGTACCCGGGCCGCTTCGTAGTCTTCGCCAACGTCGACTGGAACAAGGTCAACGAGCCGGACTTCGGCGCCAAGGCGGCCGCGCAGCTCGAACGGGACGTCAAGGAAGGCGGCGCCGCCGGCCTCAAGATCTTCAAGAACCTCGGCATGGACACCTTCTGGGCCGACGGCACGCGCGTGCGCACCGACGATCCGCGCCTCGGCCCCATCTGGGAAAAGTGCGGCGAGCTCGGCATTCCCGTGCTCATCCACACCGCGGAGCCGCCCGCCTTCTTCTTGGCCGTAGACAAGCACAACGAGCGCTACCTCGAGCTCTCCCAGTTCCCAGGGCGGAC
>JANYHJ010000086.1 GCA_025359135.1 Gemmatimonadota bacterium
CGCGAGCCAGGCGGTGGTGCGCGCGTCGAGCGTGGTATCCGTCGCAATCGCGAGCGTGTCGCTCGAAAGCGGCATCGACGCGAGCGCTTGCACGGCGGAATGCGACGGCACGACGACCATCGGCGCGCGCGCTCCTCCTCCGCGCCACGCCTGCACCACCAGCACGGCCAGGCTCACGACCCCCACCGCGCGCAGCGCGCGCTCCATCATGCGGCGATCAACGGGTGAGGGCATAAACCACCAGGTTGACCGCGAAGCGCGTGTTGTCCACCGACAGGAAGCGCTTGTTGTCGGGGTGATAGCCCCACTCCGAGCTGTAGTCCTTGCTGCTGTAGAGCACGCCGATCCGGTCGCCCACGAGATGTGCGAACAGGTTCTTGTGCACGAGGTTGTCGCCCCATCCGTTCAACTCGTGACCGGTGGTGGGCGGTCCCTCGGGAAACTTGAAGAAGCACGAGTACAACGCATGCGTGTTGGCCAGCGCCTTGAGCGGCGCACCGAGCGCGCGCGTCAACTCCTCGTTCGCGCTCTTGTGGAAGACGCCGTCCACGTCGTGGTTGTGGTCGTCGACGAAGAGCATGCCACCGCGCATCACGTAGCTACGCAGCATGTCGCGCTCGCTGCCACTGAACCGCACGGGCAGGTGGCCCGTGAGATACGCCAGCGGATAGCGCAGCAGGTCGGCGCTCGCGAGCGGGACGACGACGCCGGTCGGATTCACCTCGACGCTCGTGTAGCGCGCCACGCTGTCGATGACATTGGCGGGCACGAGCGGCGCCGAATCCCAGTCGCCGGACTCGTACTGCACGGTGCAGAAGGTGAAGGTGCTCGCAGTGCGCGTCATGGCGCGCGCCCCCATGCGCCCAGCGGTGCGGCGTGCGCCGACACCCCCGCGAGGGTACGCCGCGCCGCGATCAACGCCTCGGTCGCATCCTTGCCTGCACGCAGCTGGTCGAGCGCATCGCCGAGCGGAGCCGCGAGCGTGGGCGCGGCGCCGAGCAGTTCGGCGCGGAGCAACAAGAGCGAATCCGTGGCAGCGGCCGGCCGCGTGCCGAGAATGCCGAGCGCGACATCGAAGCGCGCGAGCCGCGCGATGGCCGCGGCATCGAGGTTGCCGCGCGGCAGTCGTGACGACGGACCGATGATGTCGGACTTGCCGGAGAGCCGGACGCGCGCGATGTCCACGACCGCATCCTTCGGGCGTCCGCGCAGGTAGACGCGCTCCGCCGACCGCGCCTTCTGGATGGCCGCGAGCGCGACGTACATGTGCGGCAGTGCGCGCTTGACGTCGGCGACGCCAAGTTCACGGCCGGCCTCCCACATGGCGTTGTAGGCCTCGAGCAGCGGGCGGTTGATGTTCACCACCGGCGACTCGCCGCCCGCGAAATCGAGCGGCTCGGCGCCGGCTGCTTCCGTCGCGGCGTTGGCGGCCGCGAGCAACTGCTCCGGTGTCATGTTGGCGCGCTTCGGGTCGTCGTCGCCCTCCTTCTCGTCGACCGGATCGCCGCTCAAGCGCGAGAAGATGATGTTACCGACTTGCTTGCGCAGTGTGTTCTGGTCGCGCGCGATCACGCGCGCCTGGCCCACGAAGGCCTCGCGCGCGAGCTGTGCGCGCTGCTTCTCGAGCTTCTCGGCGAGCAGGATCAGCATGCGCTCGCTGATCACGCCCTTGCGCTCCTCGGGCGGTGGCGCCGCGTCGACGTCAACGGAGTCGTACTCACCTGCGCGGGCGATGCGGATGGCGCGCGTCTCGGAGGAACCGAGTCCGGGTCCGCCAACCGTGTTGCGGTCGAGTGCGATGGCGCGCACGTGCAGGAGGTCGCCGGGCTCGAGCTTGAGCGTGTCGAGGCGGATCGCGCCGCCCAGCGTCGCGGTGCGTGCGTTGCCGAGCGCTGCGCGCGCGATGGTGAGCGTGCGGAAGCGGAAGTTCTCGCCTTCGCCGGAGCTGATCACGACTTCGAAGGCGCCGTGGTCGAGGCCGATGTCATCGCGCGCACTGGCCGCGAGGCGGAGCGTGCCCGTCGCGACCTTGAGCACCGAGTCGCGGGCGGGCGCCGTGAGGGAGACGGTCGGTGCGGAGTCGGCGCGCGGCTCGAGCAAGAGCAGCCGCTCGTGCGTGCCCTGCACGAAGTGCACGACGGAGGGCGCAACGGGCATCGTGACGTCGGCGGTCCACTTGAGTCCGGCTTCCGCGAGTTGCACGCGCACGGAGTCGGCGTGCGCCGCAACAGGTTCGCCGACGGCTGCGCCCACCACGCGCACCGCACTGCCGACGAGCGCACTGACGCGCGAGGCGTCGTCGATCGTCGTGGGCGCGATGCCGCTGTACGCGGGCGGCGTGACTGTCACGGCGACATGCGCGAGTGCATCGCCGGCGCCACGACGCGCCTTGATGATGTCCCCGGCAGCCGGACGAGCGATGCGCGCCACGGCGCCCGCGGGCAGCGCGAACAGCACCACGACCCCCGCCGCGAGCGCCGCAGCCGGACGCAGCAGCGGACGCCACGCCGCGCGGCGCGCCGGTTCCTCGAATGCGACGCGCGCGATGGCGCGCTCGAGGGCATCGGCAGAGGCCGCACCCGCCGGATCGACGCGCGTCACGAGTGCATAGCGTAGCGCCGGCTCGGTGCGCTCGACCCAGAGCGCGACCGCACGCGGATTGGCGAATGGCCCTGCGCGTCGCACGCGCCACGTCGCGGCTACCACAGCGGCAAGGGCTGCGAGCCACGGCGTGGCCGAACGCAGTTCGAGCGGCAGCGTGAGCGCGCGATCTGCCACGGCCACGACGGCGAGCAGCGCGACGGCCGTGCTCGCGCCCCAGAGCACGCTGCCGGTGATCACGGCCGCGGTGAGCTCGCGCTGCACGCGCGCGAGCCGTTCGAGTGCGCTCATGCGCCCTCCTGTCGCTTGCGCAGCCACCACTCGAGCGCCAGCGCGATGGCGGCAAGTGCGAGGAGCCAACGCACGAGCGATCGGTCCGCGGCGGGCGTCACCAGCGCCGCGCTCGCCGCAGCCCCGCCATTGCTCGCGAGCGCGAACACCTCGGTGCTGTCGAGTGCGCGCAGGTCGCGCGGGCCGCCGCAAGGCGCGAGCAGGTCGCGCAACACGGCACGGAACGAGGCGCGGAGCACGGCGTCGCCCGTAGCGGCGAGCGGAATCGCGACGCGTCGCACGCAACCCGCGCCGAGCGGCGACTCGACGGCCGCGGCGGTGCCGTCCACCCAGCGAGCCACGGGCTTGCCGCCAGTCAACGCGACCGGACGCGGCAACGTGGCCACGAAGACAGCGCGCGTCGTCGCGACCGCGCCGACGGTGTCGTGCGCGACAAGCGCCTCAGGCCAATGCACGACCACGGCGCCGGCGCGCGCGTTCGCGCTGTCGGCAGCGGTGAGCGCGGCCGATCGCACGAGATGCACCGCGCCCGCAACGGCGCCTGCTGGCGCATCGGCGGCAATGCGCGCATCGAGCAGAAGCGAGGCACGCACGGGGTCGAGCGCGTTCGCGCGAACGCTGACGCGCGCGTGATCCGCGTTGACCGCTCCGCCGCGCAGGATGCCCTGCGCCGCGCCCACGCGCACCACGCGCGCGCCACCCGGCCACGTGGTGCGGATCGCGGTCGTCGCGGCATCGGTCACGTCGGCCGTGAGCGGTGACACCACCACGAGCGCCACCGAGTCCGCGCTCCGCGCCAGCGCGCGCCCTGCTTCGCGCGCCACGAGCAGTGCGGCACCGAGCCGCGCGGCCCTCACGGGCGCGGGTCGCGTGGCCAACGAGTCGAGCGCGGTGAGCGACAGCTCGCGGGCCGTGCTGTCGAGCACTACGACGCGGTCGCCCTCACGCCACGCCGCGCGCACGGCCGCTACCACTGCCGCGCGATCCGTCACCGTGCGCGAGAGATCGGCCACGATCACCTGGGCGCGCGCCGAGCGCGCACCGCGCCACCACGGGCCTGCCGCGGCGAGCGCTATGGCAACCAGTGCCACAACCCGCAGTGCCAACAGCCGCCGGTCGCTCAGCGAGAGCGAGCGCGCGGGGGCGCGCTCCCTCGACTCCGGCACGAACCGCGCCGTCGGCAACAACCAGCGCGGCGGCTCGTTGCGCGCCAGCAGGTGGAGCGCGGCAATGCCGGCCACGGTCAGGCCGCCGAACGCCAGCATCCATGGCAGGAGCACGCTCATGCGCCTTCCTCGTCGCGCGCGTTGCCCACCACCCGGCGGATCGCGCGCTCCGGCGCCTCGTCGTCGACCAAGTCGATGTAGCGCGCACCGCTCGCACGCCACGCGTTCGCCTGCTCGCCGCGCCACGCATCGAACGCCACGCGATAGCCATCGCGCGTGGAGCCCACGAGCGCGCGACGCACGTCCGCGCGTTCGGGATCTTCCGCGAGCACCGCACCAACCGGCGGGTCAAGCTCGGCGCGCGCCACCACGTGCAGGAGCACGCAATCGATGCCGCGCGTCGCCCGCTCGCGCACCGCGCGGAGGAGGCCCGGCGCATCACCGAGCAGGTCGGTCACGATCACCAGTCGCGCCGCGCGTGACGATTCGCGCACGATCGGCGCGAGCGGTGCATCGCCCGCAGGTTCCACGCCGTCGACCAGGCGGGCGATCTCGCCCACGACGCCACCGCGCGCGCGCATCGGCAGCGCGCGGCGCGGCGTGCCCGGCACGATGATGCCCACGGGATCGGCCGCGCCATGCGCAACCGCCGCGAGTCCGACCACGAGCCGGCACGCCTGCGCCCACTTCTCGCGCGTATCGGCGGGGAACGCCATGCTCGCCGACGCGTCGAGCACGAAGAGCGTCGGCATCACGGCGCGTTCGTTCGTGATGCGCAGGAACGCCTTGTCGGTGCGCGCGAGCAGCTTCCAGTCGAGCCGCCGTGGATCATCGCCCTGGCGATAGGCGCGATACTCGGTGAATTCCGCGCTTGTGCCGCGCAGCCGGGACACGTGCGTGCCCGACGTCGCGCCGCGGCTCGGTCGGCGCGCCGGCCACGACAGCCCGCGCAGGGCGTCGAGCAGCGCGCCGTAGCCGGCCACGGACACGCGCTAGACCCGCACTCCGCCCTCGGGCGGCGCGACGCCCGCAAGCACGTCGCGCACGAGGCGTTCGGGCCCGATCCCTTCGGCTTCGGCCGCAAAGTTCGGCAGCACGCGGTGGCGCAGCACCGGCAACGCCACGCGGCGGATGTCGTCCGGGCTCACCGCATGGCGCCCATCGAGCAGCGCGTGCGCCTTGGCGCCGAGGATGAGCGCCTGGCCAGCGCGTGGACCCGCGCCCCAGCGCGCGTACTGCTTGACGGCGGCCGGCGCGCGCGGATCGTCGGGGCGCGTCGCGCGCACGAGGGCCGCGGCATAGCGGAGTGCCGCGTCGGCCGCGGGGAGATCGCGCACCATGCGCTGGAGCGCGAGCACTTCATCGCCCTCGAGCACGGGCGCGAGCGGCGCCTGCGCCGCACCGGTGGTGGCGCGCAGGATCGCGACTTCGGCCTCTTCGTCGGGGTAGTCGATGCGGATGTCGAAGAGGAAGCGATCGAGTTGCGCCTCAGGCAGCGGGTACGTCCCTTCCTGCTCGATCGGGTTCTGCGTCGCGAGCACGAAGAACGGCTCGGGGAGCCGCATCGTCTCGCCGCCGGCCGTCACGCGATGTTCCTGCATGGCTTCGAGGAGCGCGGCCTGCGTGCGCGGCGGCGTGCGATTGATCTCGTCGGCGAGCACGATGTTCGCGAAGATCGGCCCGCGCATGAAGCGGAAGCCGCGCTGCCCGGTGGCCGAGTCCTCTTCCATGATCTCCGTGCCGGTGATGTCGCTCGGCACGAGGTCGGGGGTGAACTGGATGCGACGGAAGTCGAGCCGCATCGCCTCGGCCACCGACTTGATCATGAGCGTCTTGGCGAGACCCGGCACGCCGACGAGCAGCGCATGGCCACCGGCGAGGATCGCCATGAGGAGTTCGTCCAGGACGGCCCCCTGGCCCACGATGCGCTTCTGCACTTCCGTCCGGAGACGGGCGGCGGCGGCAATGAGGGCTTCGCGCTCGGAGGCGGTCGGGGGCGGTGTCAGGGCGGTCACTCGGGACAAGTTCGGGAAAGGGGAACGCCGGGACAACGCCGGGCGGCCCCGAAGCGTTGTATCATGTCCTGTCCATTAGAACGGGCGACACGGCGTTTGGTTTCTCCGTTCGCCAGATCCTACACCTAACCGGGGAAGACCGTGACGACCAGTCGCCGGGATTTCGTCCGTACCACTTCCGCCGCTGCGGCCGCGCTCGCGCTGAGCACCTCGCGTGCGGACGCGGCGGAGCGCGCGTCGCGCCTCGTGCTGCCACCATCGCCGGGGGATCCGGCGGTCAACGAGCTGCTGATGAAGGCGCTCGACGCGGCGAAAGCGGCGGGTGCGTCGTACGCCGACGCGCGCATCAGCCTGGGCCGCGTGCAGACGATCTTCACCCGTGAGCGCCGCGTGGGCGGACTCGCGGACAACGAGACGTTCGGCATCGGCGTGCGCGTGCTGGTCGAGGGATCGTGGGGCTTCGCCGCCACGAGCGAGCTGTCGGCGGACGCCGTGACGCGCGTGGCGCGACAGGCGGCCGCACAGGCCAAGGCCAACAAGTCGCCGGGGCGGAAGCCGGTCACGCTCGCGCCCGCGCCGGGCGGCCAGAAGGGGACCTGGGCGTCCGACGCGAAGGTGGATCCGTTCACCGTCCCGATCGAGGAGAAGGTGGCGCTGCTGCTCGCGGCCAACGAGGCCGCGCTCAAGGTGCCGCAGGCGCGTTTCGTCAACTCGTCGATGTTCTTCCTCAAGGACGAGAAGACGTACGCGAACTCCGAGGGCACGCTCGTCGCGCAGACGATCATCCGCACGCAGCCGAGCATGACCGTGACGGCCGTGTCGAAGGACTTCAAGGATTTCCAGACGCGGCAGAGCAACGACATCGCGCCGATGGGGCGCGGCTACGAGCACGTGACCGACGCAAAGCTCGTCGAGAACGCGACCAAGTGGGCGGGCGAAGCCGTCGAGAAGCTCTCGGCCAAGCCGGTCGAGGTGGGGCGCTACGACCTGGTGCTGCACCCGAGCCACCTCTGGCTCACGATCCACGAGTCGGTGGCGCATCCCACGGAGCTCGACCGCGCAATGGGCTACGAGGCGAACTACGCAGGCACGAGCTTCGTCTTCCCGCCGGAGAAGGTGCTGGGCAAGCTCAAGTTCGGGTCGCCGCTCATGAATATCCGCGGCGACCGGTCGCAGCCGGGATCGCTCGCCGCGTGCGGCTGGGACGATGACGGCGTCGTGCCCGAATCGTTCGACATCATCAAGGGCGGCATCTTCGTCGACTACCAGACGACGCGCGAGCAGGCGCTCTGGCTCGACAGCTACTACAAGCAGGTCAAGAGGCCGATGCGCTCGCACGGCTGCTCGTACGCGCAGAGCTGGGCCGACGTGCAGTTCCAGCGCATGCCGAACGTGAACCTGCTGCCCGGCGAGAAGGACACGAGCTGGGAAGACATCATCGCGGCCACCGACAAGGGGATCGCGATCATCGGCGACGGCTCGTTCTCGATCGACCAGCAGCGCTACAACGCGCAGTTCGGCGGCCAGCTCTTCTACGAGATCAAGGGCGGCAAGATCGTCGGCATGCTCAAGGACGTGGCGTACCAGATGCGCACCCCCGACTTCTGGGGCGCGCTCGACATGCTCGGCGGGCAGAAGAGCTACCAGTTGGGCGGCGCGTTCAATGACGGCAAGGGACAGCCTGCGCAGTCGAATGCGGTGAGCCACGGCTGTGTGCCGACCCGGCACAAGCAGATCAACGTCATCAACACCGGGAGGCAGGCATGAGCCGCCCCGTTTCGCTGCTCGATGAAGCACGCGTCATCTCGCGCGACGACGCGCAGGCGCTGGCGAAGAAGGTGCTGGCGATGAGCACCGCCACCGAGGCGCGCGTGATCATCAATTCGACCGAGCGCGGCAACACGCGCTACGCGGTCAACCAGGTGTCGACTGCGGGTGACTCGCACGACCTCACCATCACGGTGCGCAGCGTGGTGGGCAAGCGCGTGGGCCAGGCCAGCACCAACCGCACCGACGACGCGGGGCTTCGCGCCGTGGTCGAGAATTCGGAGCGGCTGGCCAAGCTGAGCCCCGAAGATCCCGAGCTCATGCCGGAGCTCGAACCGCAGCAGTACGCGGATGCGCGCGGGTATGCGGACGCGACGGCGAAGCTGGAGCCGGCCTCGCGTGCGGCGATGGTGGCCAAGGTGACGGAACCCGCGCGTGCGGCCGGACTCGTGAGCACCGGCTATCTCGAGACGCGCGTGACTGCGCAGGCGATCGCGAACTCGAAGGGGTTGTTCGCGTACAACCGCGACACCGACGTCGCGATGACGACCACCGTCCGCACGCCGGACGGCTCGGGATCGGGGTGGGCGGGCAGCTCGTCGAACGATGCGTCACGCATCGATCCGGCGGCACTCGGCGCACGCGCGATCGACAAGGCCAGACGGTCGACCAACGCCGTGGCGATCGAGCCGGGGCGCTACACGGTGGTGCTCGAGCCGACCGCCGTAGGCAACCTCGTGCAGCTCATCGCGGGTGCGATCGGTGCCCGCAACGCGGACGAGGGCCGCTCGTTCTTCACCAAGCAGGGTGGCGGCAACAAGATCGGCGAGAAGGTGGTGGACGAGCGCGTGACGCTCATCTCCGACCCGTACGACAGCGAGACGCTCGGCACGCCGTTCACCGGTGAGGGACTGCCGACCAAGAGCACGACGTGGATCGAGAACGGCGTCGTCAAGAACCTCAACTATGATCGGTACTGGGCCAAGCAGAAGGGTACGCAGCCGACGGGCGCGGCGGGCGGCTTCGGCGGTGGCGTGCTCAAGATGTCGGGCGGCACCGACACGATCGAGCAGTTGATCGGTGGCGTGACGCGCGGGTTGCTCGTGACGCGCTTCTGGTACATCCGCCCGGTGGATCCGCGCACGATCCTCTTCACCGGGCTGACGCGCGACGGCACCTTCCTGATCGAGAACGGCAAGGTGACGAAGGCGGTCAAGAACCTGCGCTACAACGAGTCGCCGATCTTCATGCTCAACAACCTCGAGGCGATGGGGCGGCCCGAGCGCGTGTCGGCGAGCGAGAGCGGCAACGCGGGTCCGGCGATCGTGATGCCGCCGATCCGCTGCCGCGATTTCAACTTCACTAGCTTGAGCGACGCCGTGTAGGCGTCGAGCCATCGAGGCGGCGCACGTCGCCTCGATGGCCTGAACGAACGAAGGACCTGCTGCTCCGAGCACCGGAACGGCAGGTCCTTCGAGTATTTGCGGAACGAGGTGCGCGCAGCGGTCAAGCGCTGCGCTCAGGACGAGATCACGGCTGCAAGCTCGTCGCCG
>JANYHJ010000088.1 GCA_025359135.1 Gemmatimonadota bacterium
GGCGTGCGCTGGCACCTGCCGATCGCCGATGCCGCCACGCGCGACGCGAACGCCGCACCGCCTACGCAGCAGCGCTTCGTGCTCAGCGTCGGTGAGCCTACGATGGCGGCCGCACCAGCAGAAGTCGGCACGCGCGGCGTCACGGTCACCGGTGCCGTGATGAAGGCGGCGTCGGTGCTGCTCGCACCGTTCATCAACCCGATTCTCGGCGCGGTCGGCACCTACGCGTCGTTCCAGTGGGAATCACGCTATCGCCCGTACGCGCTGCGTCCGGTGCGCGCCGGCAGCCCAGCCGCCATTCGCGACGCGGAGATGAGCAGCGACGACTGGGCGCGCATGCGCAAGGGACGCGCGCTGCTGCTGTTGCACCAACCGTTCGGTCGCGCGGCAGGCACCTTCGGCGTGCTGCCACCGCAGGTCATGGCCAGCCTCGATGCTGCGTACGGCGGTCGCATCCTCGCCTTCGACCACACGACGCTTTCGCAGGACCCGCTCGAGAACGCGCGCGAGTTCGTGAAGCGGCTCCCGGCCGACGTGGTGCTCGACCTCGACGTGCTCGCGGTTTCGCGCGGCGGACTCGTGGCGCGCGCGATCGCCGAACGGCAGGCGGAGCTCGCGCTCGGTGCACGCGCCATCACGATCCGTCGTGTCGCCATGCTCGGCACGCCGAATGCCGGCAGCGCGCTCTTCGACCCCACGCGACTCGGCGTCATGGTCGACGTGCTCTCGACCGCCATCTGCTGCGTGCCGGGCATGCCGACCACCGAGGTGCTCGACGGCATCATCACCACCGTCAAGACGGTGGGGGTCGGCGCGGCCAAGGGACTCGACGGCCTCATGGCCATGCAACCCGGCAGCACCTTCCTCAAGTCGCTCAACACCGGCGCGCGCACAACGCCTGCGGACACGCGCTACTTCGCCGTCAGCTCCAACTACACGCCCAACCCCGGCGCGCTCACCAACCTCCTGGTCGACAAGTCGCTACGCTCGATCCTCGGAGAAGGACACGACCTGGTCGTGCCCGCCGACGGCACCGCGGGCAGCAACGGCGCGGCGATGTTCCCGGTGACCGACGCGCTCGCACTCCGCGGCCCGAGTGGCGTGCCACACGTGGCCTACCTCGCGAATCCCGACGTGCACGCGCAAGTCCTCGCCTGGCTCACCGCGTAACCGCGCGCACCTCACGACTGCCACCTGCATGGACAAGAACCTCACGATCCGCATTGCCGGCAAGAAGCCGACGTTCCAGGTCTTCGCGGAGACCGACGACGCGGCGTCCGTGAGCGGGACACTCACGCTCCCCGACGAGCTGATGGACCTGGCCGGCATGGCGCGCGGCATCGGCGCGATGCGCGAGGTGGAGCACGAGACTCCCGCGACCGAAGCCGCCACACCCGACGTCCGCGCCCTCGGCGTCAAGCTCTTCCAGAACCTCTTTGCCGGCAATATCCGCGACCTGCTCATGGAGATGATGGGCAGCGCCGAGAACGGCGTCCGCATCCGCCTCAACATCACGGCCGAGGACGACGCCGCCGCGCTCGCGGCGCTGCCGTGGGAAATCCTCACGCCCAACCGGACGCCGAGCGATCCGCCGCTCGCCTTCGGTGATCGCACCGTGCTCGTGCGCACGCTCGACGTCGGCCTGCCGACGCCGCCGATCACCTTCCAGTCGACGCTCAAGATCCTGCTCATCGTCAGCAACCCGACCGGCACGGCGCCGCTCGACCTCAAGAAGGAGCAGGGACGCATCGAGGACGCGTTCGGCCTCGTCAAGATCGGCTTCAAGATCGACGTGCTCGAGACGGCCACCGAAGAAGCGATCGCCGATGCGCTGGCCAACGCGCAACCGGCGTATCACATCGTGCACTTCATGGGGCACGGTGACTTCGACCCCGCCACGGGGCGTGGCGCGCTGCTCATGGAGAACGCGGACGAATCGGCGCACCGCATGGAAGGCGACCAGGTTCGCAATCTGCTCTCGCACGCGAAGCCGCTGCCGCAGCTGGTCTTCCTCAACGCCTGCAAGACGGCCACGACGAGCGCGCGTGGCGCGATCAATCCGTTCGGCGGCGTGGCCGCGTCGTTGCTCGCGGCCGGCATTCCCGCCGTGCTCGCCATGCAGTACCCGATCTCCGACACGGCCGCGATCAAGTTCGCGACGCTCTTCTACAAGCGCCTCGCCACCGGCGTGCCCGTGGACGACGCGGTCGCCGACGCACGCCGCATGCTCTACGACGGCGCCACCACCGAGTGGGCCACGCCGGTGCTCTTCCTCCGCCCCAAGCACGGCGTGCTCTTCAGCATCGAGGCTGCACCGGCGCCCGTCACGGCCCCGTCCGCCACAGCGGCGACCGCAGTTCAGTCGCAACAGCAGACGGTCGCATCGCCACCGTCTGCGCCCACGGCCGTCGCCGCTGACCCGCCTCGCTCGGCGCCCGCGGCAGGCACGGGCATCTCGCGCCCGACGCCATCGGCCACCATGGTCGCGCAATCCGCGTCCGGTGAGCCACCGTTCCGCATCTTCCTCGCCGCCACCGCCATCACGCAGAGCTTCACGCAGCGCATGCGACCGCAGCTCATCCGCGACCTCGCGGCCAAGGGGATCGAGGTGCTGCCCGCCGTGCCGAACCTCGACACCCCCGACGAGTTCACGCCGGCGGGCCATGAAGCGCGCGTGCGCGAGGTGGCGGCCAACGCCGACCTCTTCGTGCACATCTTCAACGAGGAGCCGGGCGACGTCCTCGATGGCGAGTCGGCCGATGGCCCGGGCGCGCCCGGCACCTTTCCGGTGCGCCAGCTGCAGCTCGGCGCGCAGCTGCAGAAGCCGCAACTCGTCCTCGTCAACGAAGCCGCGACGGTCGCCACGGACACGGCCTACGGCGCCTTCCTCACGGCGCTCCAGTCCACCGACCGCGAACGCCGCGAACTCGAGTTCGATCGTGTGCGCTTCGCGCGCATGGCCGAGCGCATCACGCAGCGGCGCGATTTCCAGCTCGCGGAACGCGCGCGCCTCCAGGCCGAAGCGGCGGCGGCCGCGGCGGCGAACGCGACGGCGGCGCCGACGGCCCGCAGCGTCTACGTGGACGTGCACGTCGACGACCTCAAGCAGGCGCGGCCGCTCATCAAGTACCTGCAGTCCAAGGGCACGCCCGTGGTCTACACCGACCCGCTCGAGGACACGCTCGATGCCCCGGCTGGGGCGGGCCCGCAGGCCGCGGAAGCGCAGTTCAAGAAATGGATCGGCGACAGCGCCAACGTGATCTTCTTCTTCGGCGCCGTCGACGAGCAATGGCTCAAGGCGCGCTATTGGCTCGCGATGAAGCTCAAGATGAGCGAGAACCTGCCCACCCGGCTCGGCCTCTACGTGGCCAGTGAACGCTCGAACGAGCAGTTGCAGTTCGCCAACATGTCGCCGGTCGCGCGTGGGGCCGCGGGCCTCGATCCTGCGGCGGTCGATGCCCTGCTCGCCGGGAAGATCGCATGACCCCGCCGGCACGCCGCAACCCGTACGTCGGCCTCCGCCCGTTCTTCGCCACCGACGCGCACGTCTTCTTCGGCCGCGACGAACAGATCACCGAGCTCCAGGAGATCCTCCACCGCGCGCGCTTCCTTCCCGTCGTGGGTGGCTCCGGCAGCGGCAAGTCGTCGCTCGTGCGCGCCGGGCTCATCCCGCGGCTCTCGGCGGGCTTTCTCGTCGCCGACGCGGACAAGTGGGTCGTCATCACGTGCAAGCCGGGCGACGCGCCCATCAACAATTTCGCGACCGAGCTCGCCAAGGCGTTCGGCGTGAGCGATGCCGTCGATGGCGAGGACGGACTCGAGGCCTCGATCCGGCTCGCGCTCTCGAGCGGCGCGAGCGATTTCATCGAGCAGCACCGCGACCCGCGCGCGAGCGTCATGATCCTCGTCGACCAGTTCGAGGAGCTCTTCGCCTTCCGCGGCAGCGTGGTCGACGACGACGTGCTCCCGACCGAGGTGCGCGCCCACTACGCGCGCCGACGCGCCGAGGCCGCCGATTTCGTCGACATGCTGCTCGGCCTCGCCGAGAGCGTGGCCCCGATCTACGTCGTGCTCACGATGCGCAGCGACTTCCTCGGCGACTGCGACCTCTTCCACGGCCTGCCCGAGGCGATGAACAAGGCCCGCTACCTCGTGCCGCGCCTCTCGCGCGACCAGCTGCGGCAGGCGGTCGAGGGACCGGCGATGATGGCGGGGGCGCGGATGAGCGCGCGCCTCGTCGATGGGCTCGTCAACGCGCTCGGCGATCGCGCCGACCGGTTGCCGATGCTGCAACACGCCGTGCAGCGCACGTTCGACTACTGGGCCGACCATGGCGCGACGGGTCCGATCGACCTCGAGCACTTCAAGGGCGCCGGGGAACTCGAGGGCGCGCTCAACCAGGACGCGGAGACCGCCCTCGCCCTCGTCGACGCGAAGGTCACCGAACGCGTCTTCCGTGCGCTCACCGACACGGACATCAGCCAGCGCCGCGTGCGGCACCCGTGCCGCATCGAGGCGCTCGCGCGCGCCGCGGGCGTCGAGCGCCAGGAGGTGGACGCGATCATCGACGCCTTCCGTGCGGACGATCGCCACTTCCTCTACCGGGCGCGCGACGGCGAACCCGACAATCCGCGCATCGACATCTCGCACGAGAGCCTGATCCGCCAGTGGCCCCGTCTCACGGCGTGGGTGGACGTGGAGCGCAAGGCGCGCGACGCCTATCTCTGGCTCGTGGCCGCGGCGCGTTCCGCCATGGCGGGCGAGCGCGACCTCATGACGGGCATCGAGTACACCAACCAGCGCGAAAAGTGGGACGCGCTCGGCGCGACGCGTGCCTGGGCCGAGCGCTACGCGAAGGCGTCCGACGACTTCGACGTTGTCGAGGGGTTCATGAACGAGAGCGCGCAGGCGGTCGAGGACGAGAAGGCCGAGCGGCTGCAGGCTGACCTCGATGCCGCGCAGGCGGTCGCCGATCGCCAGCGCGCGCGGCGCAACCTCTTCGTCGGACTTGCGGCCGTGGGCGTGGCCACGCTGCTCATCGTCGGCAATTCGTACCGCGAGAGCCGCGCATCGCTGCGTCTCGCCGAGCGCGCCAACCGCATCAACGCGATCCGCGACTTCTCGATCAACGATCCGACGATCGCCGCGGCGCTCGTGGCGGAAATGTCGGACACGGCCGGACTCCAGTTGCAATGGTCGGAGGTGTCCGCGCTCCGTCGCATCGCGAGTGCGCAGGTCGCGCGCTTCATCGAGGATTCCGTCGTCGACGCGCAGGTGTCGCGGACCGCCGGCTCGTCGCGCGTGTTGATGCTCAAGGGCGACGGATCGCTGCGCCTCTGGTCGTCGCTCGACTCGGCGCCCCGGGCGATCCCGCCCGTTTCGTCGAGCGGCGATTTCCTCGCAGCCAACCGGTCGCTCACGCGTGCGGTCGTCAGCGACTCCATGGGCGTGCTGCAGGTCATCGACCTCGCGACCGGCCGCCATCGGACGTTGGGCCGGGACTCCGCCACGCGCGCCGCGCGCCGCGATTCCGCGAGTCGCAGCACGCCACCACGGATCAGTGACGACGGCAACGTGATTCTCGCGAGTTGCGGTGGCACGACCCTCTGCCGCTACACGCTCGACGCCGACTTCGTCACGAGCAAGGACACCGCTCGTCGCGACCTCATGTCGGTGTCGTGCCCCATCTCCGGACAGGACCTGAGCCAGGATGGACGGCGCATCGTCGTGGCCTGCTGGAGCGGCCAGGCGTGGCTATGGACGCCGGACGCACCGGACAAGCAGCGCGAGGTGCCGCTTGCACGACACGTTGCCGACGGACTCGGCAACATCCGCTTCAGTCTCGACGGTACGCGCATCGTCGCCGGCTGCCTGCAGGGACACGTCCAGCTCTGGTCGGTCGCCAAGCCAGGTGAGCAGCGGCTCGTGTCCCTCGGCACCGAGGTGAGCCAGGTGCGCTTCCGCGACGACGGCGGCGCCGTGGTGGTCGGGACCGAGGAAGGAGCGGCGCTGTTCGACGCGAACAGCGCGAAGCCCGAAGTGCGATGGTACCGCGAGCATCGGGGCGCGGTCACCAACGTGCGCTTCAGCGTGGACGGGCACACGATCATCACGAGTTCGCTCGACGGCACGGCGCGCGTCTGGCCGGAGTCGCTCGCCGTCTCGGCGCAGCAGCGCGAGCGCATGCGCGGGCGTCGGGACAGCACCCGCGGCGTCTTCAAGGGCCACAGCGCTGCGGTCACATGGGCCAACCTCGCCGGCGACGGCTCCTCCCTCGTGACCGTTTCCGACGACGGCACGGCGCGCGTCTGGAGCACGGCGCAGGAGCCCGAGCCGCTCGTGGTACGCCTGCCGGGACGTGGCATCTGGCGCGCACACCTGAGCGACAACGACACGAGCCTGGCAATCGTCACGGTGGACGGCGCGCTGCGGATGCTCACTGTCGGCGTCAACGCGCGCACCGGCGACGTGGAGCAGCGCGAAGGCGACGCGCCCGTCATCTCGGGCCGCGACGAGCTCGGGTTCGTGCGCGACGCCCGCTACGTGCGCGGCGTGCTGCACGCCGTAACGACATTGAGCGACTCGACGCTGCTCTTCCGCATCAACGGCGCTGTGCCCGAGCGGGTGGGCGCCTTCCCGACCGACAAGGTCGGGCTGCGCTCGCTCGATCGCTCGGGCCGGTACGTCGGATACCTCGACGGGCACAACACCGCGAGCGCATGGGACGCCGTCACCCAACGACGCGTGACGCGGCAGGGAGTCGAGGGCGAGACGGAGTTCGACGATGTCACGAGCATGATCGCGAGTGACGGCAGCATCGGCATCACGTCGCGCGTCGCGTACTACGACGGCACCGCCCTCGTCTGGTCGCTCAAGGATGGCCGTCCGCTGCAGCGGCTGCGCAAGGCCGACGGCTTTGCCTGGGAGATCCGGCCCGACGGCCGGATGATCGCGTCGAGCCTGCGCGACAACCAGATCGGCCTCTACCCGGTGACCGGCCATGATGCCGGCGCCGAACGGATGCTGCAGGGAGCGCAGAACCGGATCGTCAGCCTCGCCTTCGACGTGACGGGCACGATGCTCGCGGCTGGCGACACGGCCGGCACCGTCAACATCTGGGCGTGGGGCGCGCGCGGTCGCGGCGGGCGCAGCGGCATGCTGCGCCTCACCGGACACCGCGAGGCGATCACGTCGATCGAATTCAGCGCCGACAACGATCACATCGTCACGGGCTCGTCCGACGGCACCGTCCGGGTCTGGACGATCGCACCCTTCGAGCTCGTGGACCGCATCCGCCGCTACACGCAGGTCTGCGTCCCGGCATCGGTGCGCGTCGACCGGCTCAAGGAGAGCGTCGCTCGCGCGGAAGCGCAGTATCGGCTCTGCGTCAACCGGCCCCGGCTCGCGGCGGCGCTGCGCGACCGCTAGGGCCGGCGCGCAACAACGCGCCGTCGGGCCGCACGTCGGCATCGCCTGGGCACTGGGGCCGCACGAGCGGCAGGGCGCTACGCCAGCAAGCGCTTCTTGAACGTCTCGCGCAATGCGGTCTTGAGAAACTTCCCCGCACTCGTGCGCGGAATCGCGGCCACGAATTCGGTGGCATCGGGCAACCACCACTTGGGGAATTGCTGCGCGAGCCAGGCGTTGAGCTCCTCGTGCGTCGCCGACTTGCCCGCACGCAGCACCACCACCGAGAGCGGGCGCTCCTGCCACTTCGCCTCGGCCACGCCGATGACGGCCGCTTCCGCCACGCTCGGATGTCCCATGAGCGCGTTCTCGAGCGCCACCGAGCTGATCCACTCCCCGCCCGACTTGATGACGTCCTTCGAGCGATCGCGGATCTCGATGCACCCGTCGGTGTGGATGCTCGCGATGTCACCGGTGCGGAACCAGCCGTCGGGCGTGAACCGGTCACCGCTATCGGGCGTTTCGTAGTAGCCCGAGATGACCCAAGGACCGCGGATCTCGAGCTCACCCATCTGCACGCCGTCCCACGTGATGAGCGCGCCATCGTCGTTGCGCGCGCGGATCTCGACGAACGGTGACGGGCGCCCCTGCCGCGCGCGGTACGCATCCTCTTCATCGGGCGTCGCGAAGGTGTGCCACGACGGCGGCATGCCCACGCTCGCGAGGGGCGATGTCTCCGTCATGCCCCAGCCCTGCAGAATCGTGACGCCGTAGCGCTCACGGTACGCCTTGATGAGCGACTGCGGCACCGCGCTGCCGCCGATCACCATGCGCTTGAGCTGCGAAAGGTCGGGCCGCTGTGGCAACGCATCCAGTGCGGCCAGCAGGCCGAGCATCACGGTCGGCACCCCCGCGGCCACCGTCACGCGCGCCGTCGAGAGCAGGTCGAGCAGGTTGGCGGGATCGAGGTGCGGCCCGGGAAAGACCTGGCGCGAACCCATCATCGCACCGAGGTACGGCAGCCCCCACGCATTGGCGTGGAACATCGGCACGATGGCGAGCAGCGCATCGCTGTCATCGCAGCCGAGCGTGGTGCTGAGCGCCTCGCCGAAGGTGTGGAGGACCTGGCTGCGGTGCGTGTAGACCACGCCCTTCGGCTTGCCGGTCGTGCCCGACGTGTAGCACATCGCGGCCGCTGACCATTCGTCGAGCGTGGGCCATTCGTAGGCCAGCTTGGCCCCGCGCGCGATCACGTCCTCGTAGTCGAGCGTGCCCGGTGGCAACGCGCCGCCCGAGTGCCGGATGACGATGACATGCTCGATCCGGGTCTGGTCGCGGAACTTCTCGAACAGCGGCCAGAGCACGTCGTCGACGATCACGGCCCGGTCGCTGGCGTGCGTCGCGATGAAGCCGAGGTCGTCCGGCGAGAGGCGCAGGTTGAGCGTGTGGCAGACGAAGCCCGCACACGGAATCGCGTAGTACGCCTCGAGGTGCTGCGCGTGGTTCCAGGCCAGCGTCGCCACGCGATCACCGGCCTTGATGCCCAGGCTGCCGAGCCCGGCGGCAAGGTGGCGGGCGCGGGCGATCACCGCGCCATAGGTCGTGTGGTGCAGCGTGCGGTCGGGCCGGCGGCTGGTGATCTCGACGTGGGAGAAGAGCTGTTCCGCCCGCTTCACGATCGTGGTGAGGGTGAGCGGGTAGTCCATCATCAGACCGCGCATGCGACTCGCTTGGCTGGGGTGGTCGCCGCCCTCGCGTCCGGCGGGTGCGCGCGAAGCTACCCCTCCCGCACCGCTCGGCAAGGCGGCGAGCGGTGCGCGCGTGCGCTTACCGTGTTACCGGTGCGCGCTCCACCCGGAAGGTCGCGTCGGCCGCCACGGCGCCGCTCGCCGTCGCACTGCCGAACTCGCGCGCCGCCAGGTGCCCCGCAAAGACCGCCTGCGCGATGATCCCCGGACCGTCGGCATCGCCGATCGTCCGCAGCGAGGCGAGCCGCGCATCGGCCAGCGCCGGCGCGAGTTCGAGCGCGAGTTGGTTGTTCGCCAGCCGATCGGTGATCAGCACCACGCTGTCGTGCGGCCGCGCGTACTCCCGGCCGGTGGCGTGATCGGTGAGGCGCACCTCGGTCTGCTCGATGGCCGTCAGTTCCGTCTGCGCGAGCAGCGTCACGCCGAGCGAGAGCAACCGCCGCTGGATGCGCTCCTGCTCGAGCGTGTACTGCGTCCAGATCGAGACGAGCGGCGCCGGCGTCACGAGCGTCACGGCGCATCCCTGTCGTGCCAGCCGCTCGGCGATCACGCCGCCCATGTAGAAGTGATCGTTGTCGTACACGATCACCCGTCCGTGCACCTCACGGCCATCCATGATGTCGTCGGGAGTGCACACCGACGCCAGCTCATGACCCGGCAATGAACGCCAGCGCCCGCGACCGATGCCGTCACGGCGCCACTGCGCGCCCGTGGCGATGATCACGTGTCGCGCCTCGAAGCCGAGCACGTCGTCGGCCGTCACGAGGTTGCCGGGCAGCACTTCGACCGTGCGCAACCGCTTGAGTTGCGTGGTACGCCAATCGACGACGCGCCGCCACTCGGCGAGCCCGGGCAGCGCCGCCTCGCGGATCACGCGCCCTCCCACCTCGTCGCGCGCATCGGTGAGCGTCACGGTGTGACCCGCTTCGCCGAGCACCCGCGCGCATTCGAGGCCCGCCGGTCCCGCGCCGACGACGAGCACCGACTCGCGATGCGCCGTCTGGCCCACACGTTCGGGATGCCAGCCGCGCCGCCACTCTTCGCCCATCGTGGGATTCTGCGTGCAGCGGATCGGCACGAGCCGGCTGTCGGCGGAGACGCAGATGTTGCAGCCGATGCATTCGCGGATGTCGTCGATGCGGCCCGCCTTGATCTTGTTCGGCAGGAACGGGTCGGCGATGCTCGGACGCGCGGCGCCGATCATGTCGAGGATGCCGCGGCGGATCGCGCTCACCATCGCGTCGGGGCTCGTGTAGCGGCCGACGCCGACCACCGGCTTGGTGGTGAGCGTCTTGACGAAGCCCGAGTACGCTTCCTGGTAGCCTTCCTTCTCGAAGCGCGACGTCGCGGAGTCGTTGCTCCAGCCGCTGATGTTGACGTCCCAGAGGTCGGGGAGCTCGGCCAGCATCGCCACGATGTCGTGGCCCTCGCCGGTGGCGGAAATCCCCTCGTCGCCCATCAGCTCGTCGACCGCGAGGCGCACGACGATGCCGCAGCGGTCGCCGACCGCGTCCTTCGCGTCCTCGATCAGCTCGCGGAGGAGGCGCACGCGGTTCTCGAGCGAGCCGCCGTATTCGTCCGTGCGATCATTGTGCCGGCGCGACATGAACTGCATCGGCAACGTGAGCTGGTGGCCGGCATAGCAGTAGACGAGGTCGAAGCCGATGTCGCGCGCGCGGATCGCGGCCGCGCGGTGCCAGCGGCGCACGTCGCGGATGTCGGCCTTGGTCATCGTGCGCGACTGCACCGGCTCGTAGCCCGCGCCGCCGGTGACGCTCATCGAGCGTGCGCCGAGCGGCGTGGCGCGCGAGAAGAGGTTCGGCGAATTGATCCCCGAGTGCGCGAGCTCGATGCCGGCGAGCGCACCGTGCGCGTGCACGGCGTCGGCCATGCGCGCGAGGGCCGGCATGTCCTCGTCAGTCCAGAGGCGGCCTTCGAGATACGGCGCGAGGTCGGAGCTCTCGTGGATCTCGACTTCCTCGGTGCAGACGACCCCCCAGCCGCCCTCGGCCTTGATGCCACGCATGGCCGCGAGGGCCTCGGGCATCCGGTACCCCATGCCGTTGCAGTGGGGGACCTGGTAGAAGCGGTTGGGCGCGATGACGGGCCCGATGCGGACGGGCTCGAAGAGGATGGCGTAGTCGGACATGCCGGATGGTGGCACCGGGTGCTGGCGCAGCGCCAACAATTCGGCATATTCCGAATCGTGCTGACCCTGGTCCTCGGTGCCCGCGACCTCGCGAACGTCCGCTTCGCCTTCAGCCCGCTCTGGGAGTGCGTGGCCGCCTTCCGCGCCTGGCGCGACCCGGCGCGCCATGCGCTGCACCTGCCCTGGATTGCCGCCGCCGACCGCGCCGCCCGCGGCGCCGACTGGGCCGCGCTCGACGCCGCCGTCCACGGCACCGACGGCTTCTTTCCCGACTTCCTCTCCCCCACCCCCACCACGCCGCTGGCGCGCTTCATGGACGAGGTGGCCGCAGTGCGACGCACGCCGGCTGCCATCGTACGGCGCGAGCTTGCGGCCGCCTATCCGCGCGGCTTGCCGCGCGCCCTCGCGAGCGCCGAACGCACGCCCCGCGTACTGGTGGGGCGCCTCGCCGACCAGCTCACGCACTTCTGGCAGCGGTGCCTCCGCCCCGTCTGGCCACGCGTGCGCGCGCGACTCGACGCCGAGATCCTCGGGCGCTCTCGGGCGCTCGCGCTGGGTGGCGCCGATGCGCTCTTCGACGGACTGCATCCACAGGTTGCGTGGCGCGCACGCGGCGCGGGTGGCCGCCTCACCTTCCGCGCCGGCGAGCGCTACACGCGCCACGCCCGCGGCGCGGGCCTCGTGCTCATCCCGAGCGTCTTCAGCTGGCCTGACGTGTACGCCACGGCGCACCCGCCCTGGCGCCCGAACTTCGCCTATCCGGTGCGCGGACTCGACCAACTCTGGGCGGTGCACGCGCCCGCGTTACGCGGCCGAACGGCGCTGCAGGACGACGACGCACTCGCGCAGCTCGTCGGCAGTGGACGTGGTCAGGTGCTGCGTGCCCTCCACGTTCCGCGCACCACGCTCGAGCTGTCGGACGCGCTGCACCGCTCGGCGCCCGCCGTCTCGGAGCAACTGACTGCGCTCGATCGCGCGGGAGTCGTGTCGCGGACGCGCGTCGGGCGCAGCGTCTACTACGAGCTCAATGCGCGCGGGCGCCGACTGCTGCAGGCCGTATCGACCGACGCGTCCTAGCTGGCGGCGCCGGCCTGTCGCAGATAGTCTGCACATCGCGAACCACTGCGGCCGGCGCGCCAGCGGCCCGTAGCCCGCGGCCCCTCCTCGCTTGGCGAGGCCCTTCGGCACATTCTTCACGGAAGGCGACGACATGAAGAAACGCGATCCCGCCGTATCACTCAGCGACCTGCGCAACGTCGGCAAGGCGACCCTCGGCGATTTCGCCCTGCTCGGCATTCGCACCCTCGAGCAGCTGGCCACGCGCGACCCCGACACGCTCTACGCCGACATGCAGCGCCTCACGCGCTCGGCGCAGGACCCGTGCGTCCGCGATGTCTTTGCCGCCACCATCCACCAGGCGCGCACCGGTGAGGCGCTCGAC
>JANYHJ010000102.1 GCA_025359135.1 Gemmatimonadota bacterium
GGCTACAACCAGGCGACCTTCTCCGCCGGCCTGGGCGGCCCGATCATCGAGGACCGCTTCTTCTACTTCGGCGCCGTGCAGTGGCGCCAGCAGCTCAACCCGATCCAGACGATCGTCGGTGCGGATTCGCTCTCGCTCATCCGGCTCGGCGTGACGCCGGCGGTGGCGCACACCTTCCTCGACACGCTGCAGAACGGCTCGCTGTATGGGCTGCCCTACTCGAACAGCGGGATTCCGGGCCGGCGCACGAACAACAACCTCACGGGCATCGCGCGCCTCGACTTCAACATCACCGACGAGCACACGCTGACGTTGCGCGGCGACTACCGCTGGACGGAACAGGACGCGAGCCGCATCGGATCGCTCTCGACGCCCAACCACGGCGGCAACTCGGGCTCGACGGGCGGCGGCCTGCAGGTGACGCTGACCTCGCGCTTCGGGCAGTTCGTGCACGAGGCCAAGGGCTACTTCTCGACCGACAACCGCGACTCCGATCCGTACCTGCTTTATCCGGAAGGGCGCGTGCGCATCCTCTCGCAGCTGCCCGACGGCACGACGTCGATCAACTCGCTCACGTTCGGCGCGAATCCCGGCATGCCGAACTACGGAACCAATCACGCCTTCGAGGGGACGGACGAGCTCTCCTACATCTCGAACGAGGGCGATCATCGCATCAAGCTCGGGCTGCTCTACAACTGGCAGGAGTACGACCAGAACAGCGGCTTCAACCGGTTCGGCAGCTATACGTACAACACGATCACGGATTTCCTCAACAACCAGCCGGCGCTGTTCTCGCGCACGCTCGGCGACCAGCGCGTGACAGGCTCGTCGGTGAATTCGGCGCTCTACCTGGGCGACATCTGGCGCATCTCGCGGTCGTTGCAGGTGACGTATGGCGTGCGCGGCGAGCTCACGAGCTTTGCCGGCGCGCCGGGACGCAACGCGGCGGTCGACTCGACCTTCGGCCTGCGCACGGATCTCTGGCGCACGGAGACGCACGTCAGCCCGCGCGTCGGCTTCACGTACACGATCTTCGGCGGCGAGGACAACCCGGCGCCGGTCTGGTTCATCCGCGGCGGCTTCGGCGAATTCCGCGGGCGCACGCCGTCGAACCTCTATTCGGCCGCCCAGCAGGGGAACGGACTCGCGACGGGACTGACGCAGGTGACGTGCCTGGGCCCGAGCGTGCCGATCCCGAACTGGAGTGGCTTCGCCTCGGGCTCGACGCCGCTGCCGACCTCGTGCGTGGGCGGCGGTCCGCCGGCGACGTCGTTGTCGGCGCCGCAGGTGACGGCATTCACGAACGACTTCGAGGCGCCGCGCAGCTGGCGCGGCAACCTGAGCCTGACGCGCCGCTTCTGGCAGCGCTGGACGGCATCGGTGGACGCGCAGTACGCGTGGGGCGAGGCGCTCTACGGCGTGACGGACGCGAACCTGCGCACGACGCCCGCGTTCAATCTCTCGAATGAAGGCGGACGACCCGTCTACGTGGTGCCGAACTCGATCGACACGACAACCGGCTTCACGACCGTCGCCGCCTCGCGCATCAATCCGGCCTTCGCGCAGGTCTACGCGATCGGCTCCAAGCTCAATTCGAAGACGGGACAGATCTCCGCGTCGCTCAATGCGTTCACGGACAAGGGGATCGTGCTCAACTTCTCGTACACCTACCAGCGTGCCTGGGACCAGTCATCGTGGTCGTTCGGGCCGCCGCAGTTCGGGTTCAGCCAGCCGACGACGGCGGGCAACCCGAACATCAACGAGTGGGCACCGTCGGATCTCGAGCGGCGGCACATCCTCGTCGGCACCGTCACCTGGCCGCTCGGGCCCTCGCTCGAGCTGACGGCGATCGGCCGGTTGACGTCGGGTGGACGCTACGCGCCGCTTGTCGGATCGGACATCAACGGCGACGGCACGCGCAACGACCGCGCCTTCATCTTCAATCCCGCGACCACGAGCGACACGTCGGTGGCGAACGGGATGCAGCGGTTGCTCTCGAAGACGAGCGGCGAGGCGCGCGACTGCCTCAACGCGCAGATGGGGCAGCTGGCGAGCCGCAACTCGTGCGTACAGCCGTGGGTGCCGGGCATCGACCTGCAACTCAACTGGCGCCCCGATGCGTGGGGGCTGCAGCGCCGCCTCGCGCTCTCGGCATCGTTCATCAATCCGCTGGCAGGGCTCGACCAGCTGATCAACGGCGAGAACCACCTGCAGGGCTGGGGCCAGCCGTCGATTCCGGACAACACGCTGCTCTACGTGAAGGGGTTCAACGCCACGACCAACACGTACAAGTACCAGGTTAACGAGCGCTTCGGCAACACGATCAGCGGCGCGCAGGCGTTCCGGCAGCCGTTCCTGCTGCAGCTGCAGGCCCGCTTCACCTACGGCATGAACACGACGCAGGAGCGCATGGGCTTCGCGATGGGCGGCTTCGGCGGCCCGCCGGGTGGCGGCGCTGGCGGCGGTGCGGGCGCGCTCAACAATGCGCGTGTCATGAATCCGCTCGCGCAACTCATCGAGATGAAGGACTCGCTCAAGCTCACCGAGGAGCAGGTGAAGGGGATCACGTTGCTCTCGGACTCGCTCGCGGCGCGCAGCACGCGCATGGGCGACGAGATCCGCGCCATGGTGGCCAAGGCCGGCAACAACCCGGATCCGGCCGTGGTGTTCTCGAGCATCCGCCCAAAGCTCGAGGAGGGACGGAAGAGCATCGGCGACGCGATCAAGGCGGCGCAGGCGCTGCTGACGCCCGAGCAGTGGAAGCTGGTGCCCGAGTCGGTCAAGAACCCGTTTGCGGGCATGTTCGGCGGACAGCAGCAGCGCCGGCCGGGCGAACAACGACCGTAGCGCTGTCGTCCTGAGCGCAGCGAAGGACCTGCTTGTGGTGGTCGGGCTTGGGCTTGGGCCGGACAAGCAGGTCCTTCGCTTCGCTCAGGACGACAGCGGGGGTGGCCCAACGCGTGGCCACCCCCCGTTGTATCTCCAGCAGAACACCCGGGGCATTCCGCTCCGGGACGGAGGCTGCAAATTCCGTGACCGTGCCCGCCCTGCCCCCAGAACCTGAATTCGCCGGTGACGTTGCGCCGACCGCCGCCGAAGTGGCGCCGGCCGACGCGTCCTCGCTGCCGCCCGAAATGGCGGATGAGCCCGCGCTCGTCGCGCGCGTGCGGGCAGGCGACATGCAGGCCTACGATACGCTCGTGCGCCGCTACCTCAAGCGCGCCTACGCCGTCTCGCAGCGCATGCTCGGCAACGCCTCGGACGCCGAGGACACGGTGCAGGACGCGTTCCTGCGCGCACTCGAGCGGATTGCGCAGTGCGGGCCGGGACGTGCCTTCGGTCCGTGGTTCTTCCGCATTTTGATCACCCAGGGACTCAATCACCAGCGGTCGTCCAAGGTGCGGCGCACGGAAGCGCTGCCCGAGGACCTGCACGGGCACGGCGCCGGCAGCGACACGCTGATGGAGCAATCGGAAATCCGCGCGGCGTTCCGCGTCGCGCTCGACAAGTTGCCCGAGATGCAGCGCACGATCGTGCAGCTGAGCGACATCGAGGGGTACGGCAGTGGCGAGCTCGCAACGATGCTCGACATGCCGGCGGGCACGGTCCGCTGGCACCTGCACCAGGCGCGCAAGCAGTTGCGGCAGTCCCTCGCGGCCCACGCGCCGAAGGGCCACCGCGGCACCAAGGACGGTTCCGCATGACCCATCTCCACGATTCAGGCGACGCCGAGCTTCGCGCGATGTTGCGCGCGACGGACGATGCGACGCCGCTCACGCCGGAACACGAGGCGGAGCTAGCCGCGCGCATCTTGCGTGGTGACGCGACGCTGCGTTCGATGTTGATCGCGACCGACGACGCGCAGACGTTGACCGACGCCGGTGAAGAGGCGCTCGCGGCGAAGATCGTCGTGCAGGGCGCCGGCTGGCTTGCGCTCCAGGCACACGGTGCCTCCACGCGTCCGGATGACGCGGCACTCGACGCACTCGCGCGGCGCATCAAGGCCGACGCGCAGCCGGTGCTGGCCGGCTTCCGCCGCCCGGTGCGGCGCACGACGTGGGTCGATGTCGCCGTGCGCTGGAGCCGTCCGGCCTTGCCGCTCGCGATCGCGGCGGGCATCGGCGCCATGATGGTGCTCGTGCGCACGCCGCGTCCGGTCGAGAGCGCGGTGCTGGCCGACGCCACGGATGCGAACTCCGCCTACGCCGCCGTTGGCGCCTCGGCGCGCTCTGGCATGGCCACGATGACTCCCGAGGCCGCGATCAGCGGTGGCACGGAGGCGAATCCGTGAGCGGCGCTGACGACTCGATGGCCACCACGCCCGTCGCCGCGCGCCTCGGCCCGAGCGACAGTGGCGACAGCCGGCTCTCGGTACTCTGGATCGCGCTGGCCGTGATCGCGATTGCGCTCGCGGGTGCGCTCGCCGGCGTGGCGATCGACCGGGCCATGCATGCGCGATCGTTCGAAGGCGGGCGTCGCGGCGGCTTCGGCGGACCGCCCCGCATGGGCGGACCCTTCGGTGGTGCGCCGAGTGATTCGGCGCGCTCGCGGATGCGCGAGCGGATGGCGAAGGAGCTGGACCTCACGCCGGCGCAGTCGGCGCAGGTCGATTCGCTGATGTCGACGCAGGCGCCCAAGTTCCGCGCGTTGCGCGAGAAGATGGAGCCCGCGATGGACTCGCTCGTGAAGGAGACGCAGGCGCAGATGGACCGCATCCTGACGCCGGCGCAGCAGGCGAAGGCGAAGGCGATGCGTGAAGAGCGCGCGACGCGGCATCATCGGGGCGGGCCGCCGGCGTAGGGAGTGGGGCGAAGGGCCACGGCACAAGCAGGTCCTTCGCTTCGCTCAGGACGACTAGAGCATCAGCACGCCGAGCTGCACGCCACGCGCCACCGCTTCGGCGCGCGTGGTGACGCCGAGCTTCTCGAAGACCGCGGCCACGTGCGTCTTGATGGTGTGCTCCGAGATCCCGAGTCGCACGGCCACCTGCTTGTTGGCCAACCCCTCGGCGAGCGCCTGCAGCACTTCGTGCTCGCGCGGGGTGAGGCTGACGGTGCGCGGAGTGCCTTCGCGGCGCACGGTGCCGGTGGCGCCACGCGCCGGCTGCGCGGCATCCGGCGTCAGCACGACGAGCCCCGCCGCCACCGCGCGCACCGCCGCGATCAGCTCGGCGTCGCCCGCATCGCGTGCGAGGAGCGCGCGCACTCCTGCGCCGATCGCGTTGCGCGCGAGAGCGGGCGTGGGCTGATCGACAAGCAGGACGACGGCGGCACGCGGTCGCGCGTCGTCATCCGCAGCGTCGGTGCGTAGGGCGGCGATGCGCGTGCCGCTGTCATCATCGAGCACGAGCACGTCGATGTCGCCGAGCCCCAAGTCGCCGAGCGCGTCGCGGGTGGCAGCGGATCCGACGACAACGACGTCATCGCCGAGCCCGAGCAGGTGCTCGAGCCCGGCGCGGACGGCGGGAGAACTAGCGACAACGGCGACGCGTACGCTCACGCGTGAGAGCTAACTCCGGCGCGGGCGTTCGCCCACCACGAGCGAGAGCTTCTGGAGCGCCCCGGCGCGCACGACGCGTGCCTCGAGGGTGCTGCCGGGCGCTGCGCCCGCGACGATCGCGAGCAGTTCGCGCGGATCGCTCACGGCGTTGCCGCCGACTTGGATGACGATGTCGCCGAGCAACACGCCGGCCGATTCCGCAGGTCCCTGCGGTTCGATGTTGACGACCATGAGGCCGAGATCGCGACCGAGCGATTCCCTGGCGACGAGGTCGGCGCCGAGGCGCACCGGCTGAAGCCCGAGGCCGAGCCAGCCGCGCCGGGTGTGGCCGTGCGTGAGCAGTTGATCGACGACGCGGTCGATCGTGGCGGGCGGCAGGGCAATGGCGGAGGCCCGCGCAAGGCCAGACGTGTTCATGCCAAGGACGCGGCCACGCGCGTCGATGAGGGCGCCACCGGAGAACCCATCCTGCACGCTGACGTCGGCGCGCAGCAGGGTGTCGATCGTGCCGCCGTGCCAGGTGCGCCACTCGGGACCGACCTGCGCGATGGCGCCGAGTGCTGCCGTGATGTGCGTGCCCGGGCGCCCGATGGCGAGTACGAGCTGACCAACGCGCGGCGCAGCTTCGGCGCGCGTGACGACGGCGGCGCCATCGTGTGCGGCGAGCTTGAGCACGGCGATGTCGGTGGCCGCGTCACGTCCCGCGAGCGTGGCCTTGATCTCGCGGCCGCCCTCGGTGGTGACGACGATGTCGTCGTCGCGGCGGATGGTGTGGTGTGCGGTGACGACGATGCCGGGGCGCCAGTGCAAGCCGCTGGACGGGATGCGGCGTCGTGCGTGGATGGCGACGACGGCCGCGCCCGCGGCCTGTGCGGCGTCGGCGAAGGCGGTGGAGAGCTGCTCAGCGTGATCGAGGGTCGTGGACACGTGGTGACTCCGGCGTTCGTGTGGCAGTGCGCTTGAGGCGGTGCGGCTGAGGCAGTGCGCGTGGCAGTGCGCTTGAGGCAGTGCGCGTTGGGCGGCGCGGTGCTGCGTAAGCAACTGCACGGAGTGTCGTCGTTCATGGCGCGCGCGAGCATCCCCCGTTCGGGGGAGATATCGGCGTCGCTCGAACGGGGGAGCGCGTGCGCATGGCGCACGCGGCATCGTTCGCTCGCATGAGCGCCCATCCGCTGTCGTCTCCCCTCGCGCCGATCGACGACGGCGCGATGCGGTCACGCAACGGGCGATTGATCGACGAAATCATCCAGACCGATGCCGCGCTCAACCCGGGCAACAGCGGCGGCCCACTCGCGACGTCGCGCGGCGAGGTAATCGGCGTGAACACGATGGTGATCGCGGGAGCGCAGGGGCTCTGCTTCGCGATCGGTGCGAACACGGCGCAATGGGTGGCGTCGCGGCTCATCCGCGACGGACGCGTGCGGCGCGCGAAGATCGGCGTGTCGGCACAGCCGGTGCGCGTGGCGCGTGCCATCGCGCGGGCGGAGGGGCTCGCGGTGGACAGTGGCGTGCTCGTGTCGGAGGTGGAGACGGGGAGTCCGGCGGACGTGGCGGGACTCAAGCGCGGCGACGTGCTCGTGGCGATCGACGCGGAGCCGATCGCCGGCGTCGATGCGCTGCACCGTGCGCTGGGGGAAGAGCGCATCGGGCGGACGTGCCTCGCGCGGGTGCTTCGTGGCGGGAAGGTGCGCGAGGTGATCGTGGTGCCGCGGGAGGTGTCGTCATGAGCCAGGAGCAGGTGCTGCGTCAAAGGTCAACAGCAGAAGCAGGTCCTTCGCTCCGCTCAGGACGACAGGACCGCTCAGGACGACAGTAGCGCCCAGGACGACTAGACGCCGAACTGCGCGAAGTGATGTCCGACGTGCCGATGCACGAGTCCGCCCCACTCCCGAATGGAGAGGTTGCCGAAGGCCGGATGGGCCTGGAACGGACCGCCGTCGCGACCGCGCTGCGCGACGCGTGCGAGCAGGGCGCGTAGCCGCGCGCGATCGGCCTCGAACTCGACCGGCTTCGTCTCGAGGAACTCCGGGTGCGTCTGCACCTTTCCCTTGGGCCACGGGATGACGAAGATGATCAGCTGTCGCACCGGCTTGAACGACATGGGGCCGCGACCGGGTGACACCGGCTTGTCGCCGAGCGCGATGCTCGAGGCGTCGATGAGGTGGCACATCATGCGATGCGCATTGAACTTGCCGAACTGCGCCGGCGCGTCAGGCGTGAGGCGATCGAGGCGCGCGAGGGCCTCGCGTTCGGCGGCAGGTTCGAAGATGGACGGCATGTCGAGTGTCTCTCGTGAGGATGCGACAATCTCACTTGCGCACGAGCCCCATGGCAACGTAGCGTCCATGCTCGTCGAGCAGGTTCGTCACCCCTCCGGGAGGTTCCGATGTTCGTGAAGACGTTTGCCAGCGCCCTCGCCGCGCTCGCGCTGATGGCGAGCACCGCCACCGCTCAGGCCAAGCCGGCCGCCAAGGACACCAAGCCGGCCGCCGCCGCCGCGAAGCCCGCCGCTGCGGCGGCTGCCAAGGCCGAGCCCGTGGACATCAACACCGCGACGGCGGATCAGCTCAAGGCCGTGGCCGGCATCGGCGATGCCTACGCCGCGAAGATCATCAAGGGTCGCCCGTACAAGTCGAAGGACGAGCTCTGGCGCAAGAAGATCATGCCGAAGGGCGCGTACGAGAAGCTGAAGGACAGCATCATCGCCAAGCAGTAAGGAGAGCGTGATGCCGGTGGTGCCTGCCGCCGCCGCTGTCGCCCTCGCGCTCGTGCCGTGGCCCTCGCGGGTCACGCCGGGTGCGGGGGCGTTCACGTTGGCGCCGTCGACGGTGATCGTCGCCGATGCGGCGTTGAGCGAAGTGGCGGATGGTTTTGCGCGCCGGGTGCAACCGGCAACGGGCTTTGCGTACGTGGTGCGATCGGGCGCGACGCCCAAGCCCGGCTCGGTGATCGAGTTCCGCGTCGATGCGTCGCTGGCGACGACGCTGGGCGCCGAGGGCTATCGCCTCGAGGTGACGCCGCATCGCGTGACGGTGCACGCGGCAGCAGCGGCCGGCGCCTTCTACGCGACGCAGACGATGCGCCAGCTGCTGCCGAACGCGATCGAGCGTGGCGCGCTGGTGAAGGGTGTGGCGTGGACGATGCCGGCGGTGTCGATCGAGGACACGCCGCGCTTTTCGTGGCGTGGCGCGCACCTCGACGTGTCGCGGCACTTCATGCCGAAGGAATTCGTGAAGCGCTACATCGACCTGATGGCGCTGCACAAGCTCAATCGCTTCCACTGGCACCTCACGGATGACCAGGGCTGGCGCATCGAGATCATGAAGTACCCGAAGCTGACGTCGGTGGGTGCGTGGCGCACGGGCACGCTCGTGGGCGACCTGCACACGGACACGGCGAAGCGGATGTACGACAATGTTCCGCACGGCGGCTTCTACACGCAGGACGACATCCGCGAAGTGGTCGCGTACGCCGCCGAACGGTTCGTGACCGTGGTGCCGGAGATCGAGATGCCGGGACACGCGCAGGCGGCGATCGCGGCGTATCCCGAGCTCGGCAACGTGAAGCGGCCACTCAGTGTGCTGCGCATCTGGGGCGAGGGCGAGGACGTGCTCAACGCGAGCCCGGCCACGGTGGCGTTCATGCAGGACGTGCTGGCGGAGGTGATCGCGCTCTTTCCCTCGCCGTGGATTCATGTCGGCGGTGATGAAGTGCAGAAGGGGCCGTGGAAGGAGAGCGCGGCGATGCAGGCGCAGATCAAGCAGCTCGGCCTGAGTGGTGAACACGAATTGCAGAGCTGGTTCATCCGGCAGATGGATGGCTGGCTGACGCAGCACGGGCGCCGCATGATCGGCTGGGACGAGATTCTCGAGGGTGGCCTGGCGCCCAACGCGACGGTGATGAGCTGGCGCGGCGACGATGGTGCGATTGCCGCGGCCAACGCGGGACACGATGCGGTGCTCACGCCCAACCATCACACCTACTTCGACTACTACCAGTCGAAGGACCGCGCCGGCGAGCCGCACGCGATCGGCGGATTCCTGCCACTCGACACCGTCTACACGTGGGATCCGATCCCCAAGGCCATTGCGCCCGACAAGGTCTCGCGCATCCTCGGCGTGCAGGCGCAGGTCTGGACCGAGTACATCGCCGATGGGCGCGCGGTGGAGTACATGGCGTTTCCGCGCTTTGCGGCGCTCTCGGAAGTGGCGTGGACGCCGGCGAGTGGGCGCGATCTCGCGAAGTTCCGCGCGCGCATGGCCGTGCACGCCGAACGGTTGCGCGTACTGGATGTGAACATGCGACCGCTCGAGCAGTCGGTCGTCCCGTAACGTCGGTCGTCTCGTGAACAGGAGTCGTGTCATGTCGCGCGCCCGCATCGCCGTCGTCCTGCTCGCTCTCGCGCCAGGCCTACTGAACGCGCAGGCGCAGCCCGTGCCCGTCACGACCGCCAAGCCCGGGTGGAAGTGGACGATGGACTCCGTGCGGTCCGTCGTGAACGGGGTGCGCGCGGGACGTTCGCTGCAGCCCAAGTCCTGGCCCGGCGGCAAGCGCGTCGCGGTGCTGCTCTCGTTCGATGTCGACAACGAGACGATCCCGATCCGCTACGGTGAACCGACCGTCGGCTCGCTCTCGCAGGCGCAGTACGGCGCGCGCGTGGGATTGCCGCGCATCCTCAAGCTGCTCGACGCGCACAAGATTCCCGCGAGCTTCTTCATTCCGAGCGTGAGTCTTGCGATCACGCCGGAGATGGCCACGTGGATCAAGGCGAGCGGCCGCCACGAGATCGGCGTGCACGGCTGGATCCACGAGATGAACATGACGCTGCCGGATTCGGCGGAGCGCGCGCTCGTAGCCAAGGCGGTGGCCGAGCTGACGGCCCTCACGGGCACGAAGCCGACCGGCTATCGCGCGCCGTCGTGGAACTTCAGCCCCAACACGCTGCGCATCCTGCGCGACATGGGCTTCCGCTACGAAAGCTCGCTGATGGCGGATGATGCGCCCTACGAATTGCTGCAGAACGGCGAGGCGACGGGACTGGTGGAGCTGCCGGTCGAGTGGATTCTCGACGACGCGCCGTTGTTCGACCCGCGCGGACAGAGCTATGCGTCACCGCGCGACGTGGCCCGCGTCTGGATGGACGAATTCGACAAGGCGATGGCGGAGGGAACGATGGTGGTGCTCACCATGCATCCGCACGTCAGCGGGCATCGGAGCCGCATCGTCGCGCTCGAGCAGTTCATCGCGTACGTCGAGAAGACGGGGGGCGCGAAGGTGTGGTGGGCGACGCACGCGCAGGCGGCGGAGTACGTGCGCGCGCAAAGCGGGATGAAGTAGCGCTGTCGTCCTGAGCGGAGCGAGAAGCCGCTCCTTCGCTGCGCTCATGACGACCTCACGGCGACTTCGCCAACACGAGTCGCGCGCCGCTCGGCGTGACCAGCGCCACGTGCGTCGCATCCACGCGCTCGAGGCGCACGGCCGGATCGGGCGGGCCGCCGGCGAGATCGACGTGTTCGAAGGCGCTGGCGCTCACCGGCACGAAGCTCGACGCCACGAGCGGGCGCGCGACGCGCCGTGTGATGCGACCGGCGGGCCCCCACACGAAGACGTTCGAGACGACTCCGCGCTCGTAGTCGAGGCGCACCGTCGTGACGAGGTTGCCGGCCTGACGCGGAATGGCGCCGAGCCCCGTGACGGACGTGAGCGCGCCAAGGCGTTCGGTGCGATCGGCCGCGAGTGACTTGACCTGCTGCGTCATCTCGTCGATCGGTTCGGGTTCGGCGAGCGCATCGTGCAGCGGCTGCGCGTTGCCCGCAGTCATCGCCCGCACGATGGCCTCGGCGCGCGCGCCGATCTCGGTGATGCGCGCCGTCGTGGTCGTGTCGCCCTTGAGGAGGAAGCGCCACGCGACGGGCCCCGCCGCGCGCAGGGCGAGACGTCCATCCTGCGCGGTGACGTCCACGCCGTCCTGGTTCGCGGTGCGCCAACGACCGGCGAAGGTGCCGAGCGAGGCCGCGTCCATCGGCACCACGAGCGGGGGCAGGCGCACCTCGCCACCGAACACGAGCGCCTCGATATCGTCCACCACCGGTGAGGCGGTCATGTCGCTCACGCTCGACGCGACAAAGAGCGTGATCCCCTCGTCCACGAGCCGCCGCCACTCGGCCACATACACGCCGTTGCCGCCGTTGTGCTCGACCACGCGCGTGTTGCGCGCACTCTGATGCACGGCCCAGCCATACGCGTACTTCGACTGGCCCATCGGTCCCTCGTTCACGTAGCCCGTCATCCATTTGCGACGTGACGAGTCGGTGAGGACGACGTTGCTGCGCGCCACGCGCTCCCAGCGCGCCATGTCGGCGAGCGTGGTCTGCAGGCCACCGTTGCCGCGGAGCGCCCAGAAGGGAGCGCCCTTCACGCGCAGCTTCTCGACGATCGTGCCCCAATCGTGGCCGTTCTCGTAGCCGTGCGCGATCCGTGACTCGGCCCACGCGGGGCGCGTGTAGCCCGTCTCGGTCATGCCGGCGGGGGCAAGCACCAGACGCGTGAGCGCGGCTTCGTACGCTTCGCCCGTGATCTGCTCGATGATGGCGGCGAGCATCGAGTAGCCTGCGTTGCTGTACGAATGCTCGGCCCCGGGTGGCGACTGGAGCGCCGCCGCGAGCATGCGCTGCATGTATTCGTCGCGCGTGTTCGGGGTGTAGTCGGTGGGCGCGTAGTCGGACTCGAAGCCGGCCGTGTGCGTGAGCAGCTGGTGCAGCGTGATGGCGCGCTTGTCGGCGGGCGCGTTGGGGAACCAGCGCGTGATCGAATCTGCCGTGTGGAGCTTGCCGAGTTCCTCGAGTCGCAGGATAGCGGCGGCCGTGAACTGCTTGGTGATGGAGCCCAGGCTCCAGGTGGTGCGGATGTCGGCCTTGATGGAGCGTTCGCGATTGGCGAAGCCGATGGCGCGCTCGACCACGGGGCGGCCATCGCGCATCACGAGGATGGCGCCGTTGTAGCCGAGTCCGGCGAGGCGATCGGCGTAGGTGGTGACGCGGGCGCGGATGGCGGAGTCGCCTAGCGGGGGTGCTGCGCGATGCGGTGCGTGATGCAGCGTGCGTGGCGGGCTGAACGCGAGGGCGACGACGGCGGCAGCGATGTACGACATGGGCGGGGAGCGGGAGGCGGGACTGGAGCGAAGGTACGACACGGCGGGTGGTGAGGGGGTTGCTGGGGGGAGCAAACAAGCGGGTCCTTCGCTGCGCTCAGGACGACAAACGCGTGCGCTCAGGACGACGGGGGTTGACGCCGACCTCCGACAGGTGTAGTTCTACACTTGTCGAAGTACTTCCGGAGCCCAAGACCGTGACCAAGACCCACCAGCTCACCGAACTCCAGCTCGCCATCCTCCGCCTGCTCTGGACCAACCAGGAGGCCACGGTGGCCGACATCTGGGAAGCGCTGCACGACGAGCGCGGCCTGGCCCAGTCCACCCTTGCGACGATCCTCTCGCGCCTCGAACGGCGCGACGTCGTCACGCATCGCACCGAGGGGCGCCAGTTCATCTACCGCGCCCTCATCACCGAGGCCGATGCGCGGCACTCGATGGTCAGCGAGCTGACCGAGCGACTCTTCGAGGGCGACGTCCCCGCGCTCGTCAATCACTTGCTCGCCGAGCAGGACGTCAGTCCCGGCGACCTGAAGCGCATCCGTGCCATGCTCGACGGCGCGGCCACCAAGCGGAGGAAGACCTCATGACCTCGACCTTCGGTGCCGGCGTCGCGGCCTGGCTCGCGACGTACGCCATCCACAGCACCCTGCTGATCGGCGCGGTCGCGCTCTTCGTCAAGCTGCGCGCACCCAACGCGGCCGTGCGCGACTTCGGGTGGAAGCTTGCGCTCACGGGCGCGCTCGTCACGTCGACGATCCAGCAGGGCGCGAATCTGCGTCCGCTCGGCTCGCTCGCGTTCGAGCGCAAGGCGGCGGGCGCACCCGCGTCGCTCGCTGCGCCCATTGTCGTGAAGCCGAGCGTGAAGGGGGTAGAGTCGGCCAAGAGCGTGGCCGCGACACAGAAGAGCGATGCCGTCACGCAGCCGGCCGCCGTTGGCGTGAGTGACGTCGACGCGCCGGACGCGACTCCTCCAGTTGCGACGCTGCCGGACAGCGAGACCGAGTCACCAGCGCAAAGCGCGTTCACCAACTATCTCGTGCTCGCGTGGGGCGCGGTGGCGCTGCTGCTCGCGCTCACCTACCTCGCGCGCCGGCTCATGCTCGCCGGCCGCCTCGTCACGCGCCGTCAAGTCACCGAGGGGCGCCTCCACGCGCTGCTCGGCACGATGCGCGCCGACGTCGGCTTTGACGGCGCGGTCACGCTCACGGCCGCGAGCACGATCGCGAGCCCGGTGGCGCTCGGTCTCTCCGAGATCTGCGTGCCCGAAGTGGCGCTCACCGATCTCGACGAGGAACAGCAGCGCGGACTGCTCGCGCATGAGCTCGCGCACCTCGCCCGACGCGATCCGCTCTGGCTCGACGCAGCCAGCCTGCTCGAGCGCGTCTTCTTCTTCCAGCCGCTCAACCGGTACGTGAGGCGTGAACTGCAGCAGAACGCCGAATACATCTGCGATGACTGGGCCGCCGCCCACACGGGCTCCGGCGAACCGCTCGCGCGCTGTCTGGCGCGCGTGGCCGAATGGATCGAAGCGTCGCCGCTCGGCGTGCCGGTGGCCGGCATGGCGGAGCAGCGCTCGCTCCTTGTCACGCGCATCTCAAGACTTCTCGAGGATACTCCCGTGCGATTCTCCATTTCGAAGGTGACCATGGCCCTCGCGACCACGGCGGCGCTGATTGCCGTCGTCATCGCGGTGCCCGCCGTGCATGCCAGGGCGCCGCAGCAGGCGACCGACACGAGCGACAAGCGCGCGCGTGAATCGACCGACACGAAGGGACGCTCCGAAGAGGCCGCGCTCGCGGCGTCCTCGTCGCGCTTCGGCGCGCTGCGCAGCGTCGAAGCGATGAGCGAAGCGCGTGCGGAGGCGAAGCTCGCGGGCCGGCTTCAGAACGAGGGCCGTCGCGCCGAGCGCGACTCCGAGCCGGAACAGGATCCGGCCGTCGTCACCGCGCTCATCGAACGGCTCTCCGACTCGAACGCGAGTGTACGTCGCGCCGCGGCGCAGTCGCTCGGCAACTTGCGCGCCCGACGTGCCGTGTCGGCGCTCATTGGCGTGCTCGGCGACAAGAATCGCGAAGTGCGATCGGCCGCGGCGAGTGCACTCGGCAGCCTCGAGGATCCGAAAGCGATCCAGCCGCTGATCAAGCTCTTGTCCGATGAGTCGCCCGAGGTTCGCGAGCAGGCGATCAGCTCGCTCTCGCGGTTCGAGAACGAAGTGCCCGCCGCGCCGATGATCGCCGCGCTGGGCGATACCCGCCCCGATATCCGCGCCCGTGCGGCGGACATCCTCGGCAACATCGGCGATCGCGCCGCCATCCAGCCGCTCGGCAAGCTGCTCAAGGATCCGTCGGCGGACGTGCGCCGTGGCGCGCTGCAGGCGCTCGCGCGCTTCAGCGACGCGTCAGCAGGGCCGGCGATGCTGGCGGCGCTCGACGACGCCAACGCCGACGTGCGCGGCGCGGCCATCCATGCGCTGCGCGAATCGCACATCGCGATTCCGGAAGCCACCACGCTCAAGCTGCTCGCCGACAACTCGCGCGAGGTCCGGCAGCAGGCCGTGGAGTCGCTGCGCGACCAGCCGCTCGCGCCGGCGCTCGTGTCGGCCCTCACCAAGCTCATCACCGATGATCCGAGTGGTGACGTGAAGGAGTCCGCGGTCGAGACGCTGGCCGAGGCGCGCAATCCGGCCGCGCGCGATGCGATCAAGGGCGCGCTCAACTCACCCGACGCGCGTGTGCGCCGCGCGGCCGCCGAAGCGCTGGGGAATCGTCCGTGAGCGCGCGCCGCACTGCCCTCGCGGCCGGCATTGCCCTGGGCGTGATCGTCACGGCCGGAAGCGCGTTCGCCTGGGGCGCGCAAAGCATCCACATCGGCTCGAGCCATGAACGTGGCGACGAGACCGCAGGTCCGGACTCGGCGCGTGTCGCGACGCTGCTCAGCTCACTCGCGCAGGCCGATCCACTCGTCTGCGACATGCTCGCGGATCAGATCGGCAACTTCTGGACTGACGCCGGCCGCTACGGCATCGGGCGGTTGAGCGATGCACCGACGCAGGTGCTCGCGGCCAAGGATTCGCTGCACGGCAAGGTGAGTGCGCCGGGTGCGATCACGCTGTTGTCGAACACGCTGCGCTCGACCAATCCGTGCACGCGTCGCGTCGCGGCCAAGCTGCTCGGCCGTTCCGCGGCCACGACGGCGCAGCTGTCGGCGTTGCTCGCGGACCAGTCGTTGACGGTGCGTGAAGCCGCCGCCTACGCGATCGGTGGTGAGGACCGGCAGGAGGCGCGTGGTCCACTCGAGCGTCTCGCTCGCACCAATCGCGGTGCGGACGCGGCGATGGCGGTGTGGGCGCTCGGCGAACTCGGTGACGCGGCGGCATTGCCGGTGATCGTGAGTGCGTTGGCGGAAGGCGATGCGCACGTGAAGGTGGCCGCGGCCGCCGCCATCGGCGAGATCCACGACCTCGAGCACGCACCGCCGGCGCTCGTGGAGGCCACGCGTTCGAGCGACATGGCGCTCAGGCGCATCGCGGCGCGTTCACTCGCGTCGATCGGCGATCCGAACACGCTCGACGCGCTGATCGGCTTGGTGGCGGTGGACGATCCCTTCGTGCGCATGCGCGTGATCGAGGCGCTCGGGCACATCGGATCGGTGAAGGCCGCGCCCGCGCTGATGAAGGCGAGCCGCGACGCGAACGCGGAGGTGCGGCGCGCCGCGGTGGAAGCGTTGGGAGAGGTGGCGAAGGAGGGGTAGGGCACCAGCAGGTCCTTCGCGGCGATCAGGACGACAGGGGGCGCGCTCAACAGGTGATCGCGGGAACCGGCGCGACAGTCGGCGTCCACGCCAGCACCGGCGTCGCGAACGCATTCACGTTCGCGGCGTGCGCCGAGTTCAGCAGCAGCTGCATGGTCGCGCTCGAGAGCGGTGGCACGCCGGCGATCGCGAGCGATGCATCGGGCAACGTGCGCACGTCGAGCCCCGTCACCTGCTCCACGATCACGAGTGCGGCGACGAAGGTGCCGAGCGGACTCGGGTGGTAGTCGTCGGGTCCGTAGAAGTCGAGCGACGGATCGGACGCGTTGGCGAGCTGCCACGCGTCGCCCGCCGGCGCGAACTTCGCGGTGGCAGTGACGGCGGCCATCTGCGCGCTCTCGTGGACCTTGGGAAAGTCGCGCAGGCGTGAGCGCGCGGGCCACGACATCATGACGACGGCTGCGGCGCCGGCATTGCGGGCGAGCACGGCGATGTCGCGCACGGCCATCACGGCGGTGTCGCGACAGACGGGGACGGTGGTGGGCCCCTGCTGCAGCACGACGTGCTCCCAGCCACCCTGCTTGATGGCGCTCGCGGCGCTGCCGTCGAGCACGAAATCCACGAGGGCGCGGTTGGCGGCGGTGAGGCCGCGTACCTGGAGCGTGACGCCACCGGCGCGCGCGACGGCGGCGACCATGGCCGGGAGGTCGTTGACGTAGGTGAGGCTGTTTCCGATGAAGAGGACGTTGTGGCCTGGGGGGAGCGGGACGACGCTCGGGACGCCGGCTGGGCTGGCGGGCGAGACGCTCGAGGGGGCGAGGCAGGCCACGCTGAGAACGAGACCAAGGCCGGCGCGCAGGCGAAGCAGGTGCATGGGTGGGGGATGGCGAGGCGTGGGGGACAAGCAGGTCCGTCGCTGCGCTCAGGACGACTACGGGATTACCCCCAGAAACCCGCTTTCCCTCAGACGTTCCAAACCGTACTATGGCGGCACCTCCAGCCCTCCGGGGATTTTCGTGCTTCCAGTACGTCTGTTTGCCCGTTTCGCGACCCTTGGCGTCGCCCTGATCGCGCCGCTGACGCTTGCTGCGCAGGGGAAGCCGGCCTCCTCCGCCACCGCTCCAGCCACCGGCAAGTGGAGGGCGCTCATCAGCGCCACGAGCGCTCCATGGCGCGGCTACAAGGAGAAGGGGATGCCCGCCGGCTGGACGGTGAAGGACGGCGTCCTCTCGAAGGAGAAGCCGGTCGGCGACATCATCTCGAACGAGCAGTTCGGCGACTTCGAGCTCGAGATCGAATGGAGAATCTCGAGCGGCGGCAACTCCGGCATCTTCTATCGCGGCACGGAAGACGAGGAGAAGATTTACTGGACGGCGCCCGAGTATCAGCTGCTCGATGACGAGAAAGCGGAGGACAACAAGACGCGCCTGACGTGTGCGGGCGCGGCGTACGGTCTCTATCCGTCGCCGGCGGGTCACTTGAAGCCTGTGGGCGAGTGGAACGCGACGCGCATCATCGCCAAGGGTGCGCACGTTGAACATTGGGTCAACGGCTTCAAGCTGCTCGAATACGAACTGTGGAGCCCCGACTGGGAAGCGAAGGTCAAGGCGAGCAAGTTCGTCGAGTGGAAGAAGTATGGACGCGCAAAGAGCGGACACCTGGCGCTGCAGGGCGATCATGACGGCGCCCTGGCCTTCCGGAAGATCCGCATCCGCGAACTCAAGTGAGCGCGACGCGCGTCAAGCTCAGCGCCATGATGTTCCTCCAGTACTTCGTCTGGGGGAGCTGGTTCGTGACGATGGGCACGTACCTCGGCCGCACGCTGCACTTCACGGACCCACAGGTAGGGCTCGCATACGGCGCCACGGCCATCGCGGCGCTCGTCTCGCCGTTCTTCGTGGGCATGGTGGCCGACCGGTTCTTCGCGAGCGAGAAGCTGCTCGCGGCGCTGCACCTCGTGGGCGGTGTGCTGATGTGGTTCGTGTCGCAGCAGACGGAGTTCGGCACGTTCTATCCGCTCTTGATCGCGTATGCGCTCTGCTACATGCCGACGCTTTCGCTCACGAACTCGATCTCGTTCCACCACATCGCCGACCCAGCCAAGGAGTTCCCGCTCATTCGCGTGCTCGGCACCATCGGGTGGATCGCGGCGGGCACGCTCGTGGGCAAGGTGCTCAAGGCGGACGCGCTGGCGCTCCCGATGCAGCTCGCCGCGGGCGGCTCGATCCTGCTCGGCCTCTTCTCGATCGCGCTGCCGCACACGCCGCCCAAGGCCGCGGGGCAACCGTTCTCCGTGCGTGATGCGCTTGGTCTCGACGCGCTCTCGCTGCTCAAGAGCACCGACTTCCTTGTCTTCGTGCTGGGCAGCTTCCTGCTCTGCGTGCCGCTCCAGTTCTACTACACGTTCGCGAACCCGTTCCTGAACGAGATCGGCGCGCCGGAGCCGGCGTTCATCCAGACGTTCGGACAGTGGTCGGAGATCGGCTTCATGCTGCTGCTGCCGATCGCGCTGCGGAAGGTGGGCATCAAGGGGATCATGCTCGTCGGCATGGTGGCGTGGGCGCTCCGCTACTTCGCGTTCGGCGCCGGTGACGCCCACGGTGGCATGTGGCTCATCTACGCGGGCATCCTGCTGCACGGCGTCTGCTACGACTTCTTCTTCGTGGCGGGACAGATCTACACCGACCAGCGCGCAGGCGAGAAGGTGCGCGCCGCCGCGCAAGGGATGATCAACTTCGTCACCAATGGCGTCGGCTACTTCATCGGCGCATTCGTCTCGGGCGCGGTGGTCAACAAGTACGCGACCGTGAGTGCGGGCGCGGCGGCCACGCACGACTGGGCGCGCATCTGGCCGATTCCGGCCACGGGCGCGCTCGTGGTGTTCGTGATCTTCTTCCTGAGCTTCCGGCCGCGCGCTGAGGACAACCGCGCGCCGGCCAGCGTGTAGTCGCCCGTTCTTGTTGGGGGATCCATGACCGACCGCTCGCTCTCACGCCGCAACTTCGTCGGCGACATCATGGTCGCCGGCGCCGCGTTCTCCATCGTGCCGCGTCATGTGCTCGGGCGCGGCTTCCGCGCGCCCAGCGACACGCTCAACGTCGCGTGCATCGGTGTGGGCGGCATGGGCGCCAGCGACGTGAAGGGGATGAGCGACCACAACCTCGTCGCCTTCGCCGACGTCGACTGGTTGAGCGCCGATCGCACCTTCCAGGCGTACCCCAAGGCCAAGCGCTACAAGGACTGGCGCGAACTGCTCGACAAGGAGCAGAAGAACATCGACGCCGTCACGGTGAGCACACCCGACCACTCGCACGCGGCCGCGGGCATGGCCGCGCTCAAGCTCGGCAAGCACACCTACATCCAGAAGCCGCTCGCGCGCACGCTCGGCGAAGTGCGTGCGCTCAAGGCGGAGGCCGCGCGTCGCCCGAAGCAGGCGACGCAGATGGGCAACCAGGGGCACGCGAGCGAGGGGATCCGCCAGATCCGCGAGTGGATCGAGGGCGGCGCCATCGGCACGGTGCGTGAGGTACGCTGCTGGACCAATCGACCGATCTGGCCGCAAGGCATGCGCCGTCCGACCGATGCGCACAACGTGCCGCCGACGATGGACTGGAATCTCTGGCTCGGTCCGGCTGCGGACCGCCCGTATCATCCGTCGATCGCGCCCTTCAACTGGCGCGGCTGGTGGGACTTCGGCACCGGCGCGATGGGCGACATGGCGTGCCACATCATGGACGCCGCGTTCTGGGTCAACGACCTGCGATACCCGACGCGCATCACGGCCGAGAGCACGACGCTCTTTCCGGAGACGGCGCCCAAGGCGTCGCGCATCGCGTACGAGTTCCCGGCGCGCAACGGACGTCCGCCGCTGCTCGTCACCTGGCGCGACGGGTCGATCTATCCGCCACGTCCGTCGGATTGGCCCGATGGCCGTCCGTGGCCGTTCGATGACAGCGGCCAGCTCTGGATCGGCGACAAGGGGACGCTCACCGCCGGTACCTACGGCGAGAACCCGCGTCTCTCGAACGACGACGCGCACAAGGCGTGGCTCGCGAGCACGCCCGCCGAGAAGTATCCGCGCGTGCGCGGTGTCTACGGCGAGTGGATCGACGCGATCAAGGGCGGCACGCAGCCCGGTTCCAACTTCGCGAGCTACGCGGGGCCGCTCACCGAGATGATCGTGCTCGGCAATCTGGCCGTGCGCATGGGCCGCACACTCGAGCTCGACGCCGAGAGCGGTGCGATCACGAACACGACGGTGCCCGCGGAGCTGATCACGCCGATCTACCGTCCCGGCTGGTCGTTGTAGCGTGACCGCGCGCGTCACCGGCGGCGTCACCCAGGCGTCCCTCTCCCCCGTACTCGCGGAGCGCTTCGCGATCGCGGGTGAGCTGGGGCGCGGCGGAATGGCGACGGTGTTTCTCGCGACCGATCGCAAGCTCCAGCGCGAAGTGGCGGTGAAGGTGTTCGATCCCGCGGCCGAGGGGTCGGACGCGGAGGAGCGGTTCCAGCGGGAGATCATCTTGACGGCGCGGCTCGTGCATCCGCACATCGTGCCGTTGTTCGACAGCGGCGTGGCGGGGACGCACCGCTTCTACGTGATGCCGTTCCTGCAGGGCGAGACGCTGCGAGCGCAGCTGACGCGACTCGGACGCCTCGACGTGGCGCGCGCGGTGAGCATCACGGCGGACCTCTGCGAGGCGCTCTCGTACGCGCACGCGATGGGCATCGTGCACCGCGATCTCAAGCCCGAGAACATGTTCTGCGTGGGCGATCGCGTGCTGCTCGCGGACTTCGGCATCGCGACCGCGGCGGGTTCGGCCAACAGCATGCGCCTCACCGCCACCGGCATGGTGCTCGGCACCGCGGCGTACATGAGCCCCGAGCAAGCGATGGGCGAGCACAACCTCGATGGGCGCAGCGACCTGTATGCGCTTGGCTGCGTGCTTTGGGAGCTGTTGAGCGGCGAGACGCCGTACCGCGGGATCAACGTGATGGGGGTGATCGCGCAGCACGTGCACGCGCCGGTCCCGGACATCGCGTCGGTGCGCAACGACGTGCCGCGTTCGCTCAACGTGCTGATGCAGGCGCTCATGGCCAAGACGCCGGCCGAGCGACCGGGGACAGCGGG
>JANYHJ010000120.1 GCA_025359135.1 Gemmatimonadota bacterium
AGGCGACCGACTTGGCCACCGCGCGCAGCGCATCGCGCTCGGCGCTGGTCGCGGCGCCGTCGTGCGCCACATGGAACTGCAGTTGCACCATGCCGCCCTTCTCGCGGATCATCATCACCACGCCGAACGACTCCGCCACGCTGAACGATTCGCCGCCGACGCCGGGCTCCTGCGTCACCGCGTGACCGCTCGCCTGCGCGCTCCTTTGCATCCCCGCCCACGCCATCTCCTGTTGCGCGGCCGGCATGGTGTAGGTGATGAGGATGAGCTGGCGCGTGGCCTGGCCGGCGACGCCCCAGCGACAGCCGCGCGCGGCGGGGGTGCCGGCGGCGGCGCTGCCGACCAGCGACTTCGCCTCGGCTGCGGTGACGAGGGCGCAGGCCGTCGGCTGCGCGCGCATGATGCGCGGGCTCGCGATCAAGGCAAGCGCGAATGACAATGCGGACACGACTGCACGGTGCGAACGAGTGCCGGGCATGAACCCTCCCGAATGACGGTCAATTGCCGCGCGCAAAGTGCGGATGAATCCCTGGCTGCGCTCGTGACGGGCACCTGCTCAGGTGGCCAACAGCTGCAACGCCCTCTCGACGTCTTCCGCCACGTTGTACACGTGTGGACTGAGCCGCACGCTGCCCTCGCGCACCGAGTGCGTGACCCCCGCGGCCGTGAGCCGCCTGGATGCTGCGCCCGAATCGCCTCGCGGTACCACCGCGAGAATCCCCGCGCGACGCGCCTTGTCGACGGGCGACGTCAACCGTAGCCCGAGCCGCGACGCCGCGTCGATCCCCGCATCCAGCAGTCCCTCGATGTGCGCGTGCACGTTGCCAATGCCCGTATCCAGCAGCAACCCCACGCTCGCGTTGAATCCCGCGAAGTCCTGGAATGGCAGCGAAATCACCTCGAATCGCCGCGCGTTGTCGCGCCAACTGATCGAGTAGTCGAGCATCTTCGAGAAGTCGTCCGTGCCCTCGGGCGCCATCCACCCCACCGGGTTGGGGTCGAGCGACTGCACCAGCTCGCGTCGCATCCAGACAAACCCCGTGCCCCACGGCGAGAGCAGCCACTTCTGCGCGCCGCACGCGAGGATGTCCACCTGCCACGCGCGCACGTCCATCGGCACCACGCCCAGCCCCTGGATCGCGTCCACCACGAACGTCACGCCGCCGCGCGCCCTGCACGCAGCGCCGATGCGCGCCAGGTCCAACCGGTACCCGTTCGCGAATCCGACCCAGCTCACCGTCACCACCTTGAGCCGGGGCGTGGTCGCAATCGCGGCAACGAGCGCGTCCTCGTCAGGCCAGTCGCCCACGCACTGCACGCGCGTGTACACCACGCCCTGCTTCTCGAGCGCCATCCACGGATAGACATTCGCCGGAAACTCGCGATCCACCGTCAGCACCACGTCGCCCGCCGTCAACTCGAGGCAGCGCGCCGCCACGTTGATGCCGTACGTCGTGTTGACCATCAGCGCCACTTCGTCCGCGTGGCCGCCCACGAGTCGCGCCGCCAGCGCGCGGGCATCCGACAACACCTTGAACTGGAATGGCACCGTCAGCCGGAACGGCTCGGCGCGCATCCGGTTGAACGCCGCCGTGGCCGTGAGTGTGCGCTCGGGCAGCGGCCCGATGCCGGCGTGGTTCAAGTACGTCGCCGTGCCATCGAGCGCCCACGGCCACTCCGCCGCACGCAGCGCCTGCACGTCGTATCCCGGTATCGTCGCCGTCACGTCGTGGTCACTCCAGGTTCACGTCGGCGTGCTCATGCTGGTTCGCCAGCCACGACGGCCGCAGCCTCGGGCGAGGGCGCCGCGAACTGCAGCGCATGCAGCCGCGCGTAGGCCCCGCGCCTCGCCAGCAATTCGTCGTGCGTGCCCCGTTCCACGATGCGCCCGCGGTCCAGCACCACGATCTGCGCCGCATGCTGGATCGTCGAGAGCCGGTGCGCAATCACGAACACCGTGCGCCCCGCGAGCAGCCGGTCGATCGCTTCCTGCACGAGCCGTTCGCTCTCGGTGTCGAGCGCACTCGTCGCCTCGTCGAGGATCAGGATCGGCGGGTCGATGAGCAGCGCGCGCGCGATCGCGAGCCGCTGCTTCTGCCCGCCGCTCAACCGCATGCCGCGGTCGCCCAGCACCGTGTCGTAGCCCTGCGGCAGCTCCATGATGAACACGTGCGCGTTGGCCATGCGGGCCGCGCGCTCCACCTGCTCGCGCGAGTACTCGCCCGGTACACCATAGGCGATGTTGGCCGTCACCGTGTCATTGAACAGCACGGTGTCCTGGCTCACGATCCCCACGAGCGAACGCAGCGCGGGCAGCCTGATCTCCTGGGTGTCCACGCCGTCAATCGTGATGCGGCCCGACGTCGGCGCATTGAAGCGCGGGATCAGGTCCACGAGCGTGCTCTTTCCCGCACCGCTCGCGCCCACGAGCGCCACCACCTCGCCCTTGCCCGCGCGCAGGGTGATGTCCTGCAGCACCGGCGCATCGCCGTAGGTGAAGCCGACGCCCTCGAAGGCCACGCCCTGCGACACGCCGTGCACGTCGCGGGTGCCCGTGTCGGTCGCATCTTCGGTCGGGTGATCGAGCACCTCGAAGACGCGCTCCGATGCCGCGAGCGCACCCTGCGCCACCGCCGGTAGCTGGGTGAGCGCCTTGAGCGGCTGCATCAGCCGCAGCACCACGGCGATGAACCCGATCAGCTCGCTCCCCTGCATCACGCCGTCGAGCAACACCTGTCGCGCACCGAACCAGAGTACCGCCACGGTGATGATGGTGCCGAGCACTTCGGAGAGCGGCTGCGAGGCGAGCGCGGCGCGGCTCACCTTGACCATGCCAGCCGAGTACGTGCCACTGGCCCCGGTGAAGCGCTGGTCCTCGTAGGGCTCGGCGCGGAACGACTTCACGAGCCGCACGCCGCCGATCACTTCCTGCAGCACCGACATCATCTCGCCGTAGTCGTTGCGCAGCCGCTTGTGTCCCTTGCGCAGGCGCCGCAGCAACGGCTGCAGCGCGAGCGTCAGCACCGGCACCACGACCAGCGCCATGAGCGAGAGCTGCCACGAGATCGCGAACATCAGCGCGACGTACGAGAGCACCGTGGCCGACGCCTGGATGCCGCGCGTGATGAGCTCGGTGGCGAGCGACTTGGTCTGGTCGGTGTCGGTGAGCACCCGCGCGATCAGCTGACCCGACTTCATGCGCGCGTAGAACGCGAGCGGCAGCCGCACGAGGTGCTTGTACACGGCGTCGCGCATGTCGCGCACGACGTATTCCTGCAGCTGCGCGCCGAACTGTCCGGCCAGCCACTGCATGACGTTCTTGATCACCATCACGACGAGGATGATCCAGATCACGTGCTGCAGCGACCCCATCTTGTCCGATGGGTCGAGGAAGATGCCGATCGTTCCCTGCAGCATCTTGCTCGCGAGCGAGCCCGAGAGCGGAATGGGCGGCAGCCCGAAGAGCGCGTTGAGGAACGGGATCAGCAGCGAGAACGCGAACGCATCGAAGAGCGCGGCCACCACCGAACAGCCGATCGTGGCGACCATCCGCCACAGGTGCGGCTTCGTGAACTGGAAGAGCCTGCGCCAGGCGCCCACGATCAGCCGCGCGGACTCAGCAGCGCGAGCGGGAGGATCACTTCCTCCGGACTCACGCCACCGTGCAGGAACGATCCGCGGTAACGCGACTGGTACTCGCGCAGCTTGGTCGGGTACACGAAGAACGCGTCGCCCGTCGCGATCATCGCCGTGACGCCCAGGGCGCGGCGCGGCAGCCGGATGACCGTCGGATCCGGGAAGATCATCGCATGCTCCTTCTGCTCGGCGCGCAGGTCCTCGCCCATCTTGAAGCGCAGGTTGGGGCTCGCGTCCTTCTTGGCGTAGACCGTGGCGGGGGTGAGGCAGTGCACCGCGCCGTGATCGCTCGTGAGCAGCACCGGCACCTTCCGTCGCGCCGCCTCCTTGAGCAGCGAAAAGAGCGCCGAGCGTTCGAACCATTGGCGCGTGAGCGCGCGCAGGGCGATCTCGTCCTTGGCGACTTCGGCCAGCACGAGCGACTCCGACCGTCCATGCGTGAGCAGATCGACGAAGTTGAAGACGAACGCGCTCACCCCCTCGGCGGCGATCACCGAGTTCATGCGACGCTCGAGGTCGGTGGTGTCACGCACGGTGGTGAGCTTCTCGTAGCGCACGGGGGTGTTGCCGCGCAGCTCCTTCAAGTGCGCCTCGAGCAGCGGGCGCTCGTGGGCGTTGAGCGACTCGTCGTCGCGGTCGTCGCGCCACCAGTCGGGGAAGCGCGCCGCGATCTCGCCCGGGAAGAGTCCGGAGAAGAGCGCGTTGCGCGCGTACGGCGTGGCCGTCGGCAACACCGAGAAGTAGTGCGTCACCTCGCAGTCGAACATCGGCGTGATGAGCGGCTCGAGCACCTTCCACTGGTCGAGCCGCAGGCAGTCGACGACGACGAAAACCGCCGCCTTGTGCTGTCCGAGGAGCGGCGCGAGGAACTCCGAGACCACGTCCACCGAGAGTGGCGGACGGTCGCCCTGGAGGTCGTTGCACCACTTGGGATAGCCGACTTTCATGAAGTCGGCGAAGTCGCGCTGCATGGCGGGATAGAGGCCGCGCAACGACTCGTAGAGCCCCGTTTCGCCGGCACCCGCGAGTTCGACGTCCCAGCGCATGAGCTCGTCGAAGCGCTCGATCCAGCCGCGCCAGTCGAGGTCGCGCGAGCGCACGGCTTCGAGTTCGCGGAACCGTTCGGCGAAGCCGCGGGCGATCGCCTGCTGGCGGAATTTCTCGCCGTCGAGCAGGCGCGTGAGCGCGGTCAGCACCTGACGCGGTGTCACCGGCTTGACGAGATAGTCGCGGACGTTGGCGCCCAGCGCCTCACGGAGCGTGGCGTCGTCCTCGCTCTTGGTGACCATCACGACCTTGGTGGCGGGCGCCACGGCCTGCATTTCCGCGAACGCCTCGAGCCCGCGCTTGCCCGGCATCTGCTCGTCAAGGAGCACGACGTCGTAGGCCTGGCGCTGGAGCATCGCGATGGCGTCATCGGCATTGGACGCGGCCTGCACGTCGTAACCGTGATCGCGCAGGAAGAGCCGGTGCGGCTCGAGGAGCTCCGCCTCGTCGTCAACCCAGAGGACGGAACGCAACCGAGGTGCCATGGAAAAAAGTTAGCCGTCCGCACGGCCGGGGGCACCGTGGGTGTGGCCTGCTGGCCCCGTGACTCTCGGGGGATAGATTCGCGCCCATGCAGCCGGCCCCTCCATACGCCCTCACCTCGCCAAGGATCCGCTTTGCCGCCTTGGCCGTGCGGGCCGCGCACACCCCGCTGGGCGGTGGTCGCGAGGCGCTCTGGGCACTCTGGGTGCTGGCCCGCCTCGGAGCCGGTTGCCTGCCGGGCGTCCTGCCCCCGGCCACGCGCATCGCGCGGGCGCAGGCCGCCCGCTCCTGGCTCTCCGCGCTCGCGCTCGCCAGCAACCTCCGGCCGCTGGTGCTCCGGGCCGCGGAACACGGGGCCGGTGAGCCGATCGAGCTGCGCGATGCGCTCTCCAGTGTGATTCAGGTCACCGCTCCACACCTTGACCGGGCCACAGCCGGAGAGCTTCAGGCGTTACTGCGCGAACTCGTCCCGTAATGTTTCCTTGCCCGTATGGCAACCAAGTGGGATACTAGGGGCATGGTCCGGCGTCCAGACCCGATTCCGGCGGCACGCGTGTTGGAGCGCGTGGATGCCGTGGCTGACGGTGCGTGCGCGACCGACACCGTTCCCACCGGGTTCGCCTCGGTTGATCGCTTCCTCGGGGGCGGTCCCCGACACGGCGACCTCGTCGTCTTGGGGGGCGATGTCGGGAGCGGCAAGTCGTCGCTTGCGCTCGCCTTTGCGCTGCGCGCCGCGCAGGGGGGCGCCGCCACGTCGTTCTTCTCGTCCGAGATGTCGGTGGACCGGCTGCTCGAACGCGCCATCGCGGTCGAGGGGCGTGCGCGTGTGGACGACATGCGCCGCGGCAACATCGACGAGCGGACGCGGGTGGGGATCGGCGTGGCCGCGCTGCGGCTCCGCGACGCGAGCCCGAAGTTCACGACGCTGCCGGTAGGCGGTGTCGAGGCGCTGCGCGACGAGGTGCGACGCGTGCCGCACCCGCGCTTCCTCGTCGTCGACAGCCTGCAGGCGCTCGTGCCCTCGCTGCGCCCGCTCGACGAGGAGCTGGCCGCCGCGATCCGCGCCCTCAAGCAGCTCGCGATCGAGCTCGACCTGGCGATCATCGCCACCGCGCACCTGCCGAACTTCACGCGGGGCCGCGCCGACATGCGCCCGCACCTCGACGACTTCGGGGCGCTCGGCGCCATCAAGCAGCACGCGGACGTCGTGCTCAGCCTGTTCCGCGAGGAGATGTACACCTTTCCCACCGGCATCGAGGGCGCGACCGAGTTGCACGTGCTCAAGAACCGGAGCGGTGGCACCGGCTACGTCGACCTCTATTTCTACAAGCAGTGGATGCGCTTCGAAGACATGCTCGACCCCGATCGCTGACAGCCAAGGAGCACACGTGACCCTCCGCATCCTGCCGCGCGCCGCGGCGCTCGCCCTCTGCCTCCTCGCCGCCGCGTGTGCGTCGGGCGGCGCCCGGCCGTCATCCGACGCCATCTCGCGCCTCGAGGCGGAACGGGTCAAGAGCCCCAATTCGGCGGCGGCGCTCCGCGCGCTCGGCATCGCGTACTACCAGGCCCAGCGGTACCCCGAGGCGCGTGAGATGTTGATCGCGGCCGACCAGGCCCTTCCCAACGACGGCGCCACGTCGCTCTTCCGCGGACTGACCGCCGAGGCGATGAACGACCTCGATGGCGCGCGCGATGCGTACACCAAGTACCTGGCCGTCGGCACGTCGAAGGGCACCAAGCAGCAGATCCGGGATCGCCTGGCCATCGTGCAGCGCCGCGAGCTCGAGAGTACCGCCAAGTCGGCCGTCTCGCGCGAGAACGAGCTGTCGCGCGTGCCCGGCCCGGCCAACACGATCGCGGTACCGCCGCTCAAGTTCACCGGCAGCGACACCAACCTCGTACCGCTCGAGCGCGGCATCGCCGAACTGCTCATCACCGACCTCGCGCGGTCGAGCCAGCTGACGGTGCTCGAGCGTGAGCGCATGCAGTCGCTCCTCGACGAAGTGGCGCGCGGCCAATCCGATCGCGTCGACGAGACCACCAAGGTGCGCGCCGGCAAGATCCTCCAGGCTGGCCGCATCGTGCAGGGCGGCATCCTGCAGACCGGTCCCGAGCGCATCCAACTCACGACCAACGTCGTGATCGTGAGCACGTCGCAGACGACGGGCTCCGCGAGCGACGACGACAACCTCGAGCAGGTCTTCGCGCTCGAGAAGAAGATCGTCTTCCAGCTCTTCACCAACCTCGGCATCACCCTCACGCCCGAAGAGCGCAAGCTGATCGACGACGCCAAGCCGACGCGCAACCTCAAGGCCTTCCTCGCCTACAGCCGCGGGCTGCAGGCCGAGGATCGCGGCGACTTCTCGGGCGCCTCGCGCTTCTTCGACGATGCGCGCGGCCTCGATCCCGGCTTCAACGCCGCCGGCATCCGCGCGGCCGGTGCCGCCTCGGCGGCGGCGGGCGCCAACGTCACGGCCGCGAGCGTGCAGGCCTCCACGTCCGGCTCGCGCGAGGGCAACGCGGTGCGCGCCGCGCAACAGGGCTCGCTCAGCATCTCGGCAGGCGGCGCCACGCAGGTGGCCAACGACGTCAACGCGTCGCAGGCCGCGAACAGCGCGAGCAACGGCCAGACACTCAGCGGCGGCGTGCCGGGCGGCCAGAGCACGACCAGTGGCGCGGGCGGTCCGGCCGTCACCGGCGTGACGGCTTCCACACCGCCAACGCCGTCGCTCACCCAGTCGGGCACGATCACGTTCATCATTCGCCCCCCGGAGTGATCATGCGCCGCCTTCTCATGCCGGCCGCACTGCTCGCGCTGGGAACCTTCCCGGCACGCGCGCAGGACGCCACGACCTTCCGCGCCGGCCCCTCGTTCGTTTCGTACAAGGTCGGCGACGCGACGACGTCGCAGATGGTGCTGCCGATGGTCGTCGCCATCCCGGTGTCGAGCCGCTTCAGCATCGACATCGCCACCGCGTTCGCGAGCACGCAGTTCAGCCAGGGTGGCGGCACGAGCTCGATCTCGGGGCTCACCGACACGCAGCTGCGCGCCAACTACGCGCTCAACGGCGACAACCTCGTCCTCACCCTCGGCTTCAACATCCCGACGGGCAAGGCGGCCGTCTCGAGCGACCAGGTGCTCGCGGCGCAGGCCATCGGCATCGACTTCTTCACCTTCCCCGTGCCCGCGTACGGCACGGGCTTGGCCGGGACCGTGGGCCTCGCCTACGCGGCACAGGCCGGTGATTGGGAAGTCGGCGCGGGCGGCAGCTTCCGCAAGGCGACATCGTTCGAACCGGCGAGCGGTTCAACGGTCCAGTACACCCCGGGCGACGAGTATCGCCTGCGCTTCGGCGCCGCGCGCGCCGTCGGCGAAGGCCGCCTCTCGCTCGGCGTCATCTTCTCCGCCTTCGGCACGCCCAAGTACGACACGACCACGATCAGCACGGGCGCGCGCGCCATCGTGCAGGCGGTCTACTCCCATCCGATCGGCAGCAACGAGATCTTCGTCACGCTCTGGAATCTCTACACCGGCTCGGGCCGGTTGCTGGCGGGTCCGGCCGAGGCGTCGAACATCACGAACATCGGCGTCGCGTACGGCATCCATCAGGGGAACCTCACCTGGGAGCCGAACGTCGAGGGGCGCTTCATCTCGCAGGGCTCTGCCACCGGCAACCTCGTCTTCCCCGGACTGCGCGTGCGCATTCCGGCAGCCAACTGGACCATCTATCCCGGCGCGTCGGCGGCCTTCGGCAGCGTCGTCGGCCAGTCGGTGTCAGGCGTTCGCGCGACGCTCGGTATCCAGTACGTGCCGTAGCGTCCGCAGTGGATGGTGATTCGGGGCGGCCCTGCGCATGCGCGGGGCCGCCCCGTTTCATTCCCGCTGCATTGGAGGCCCGGCGCCTCGGCGTGTATCTTGGGAGACCACGGTCACACGCCCTTCCCCAGAGTCGAGCATGGCTGGTCACAGCAAGTGGAAGCAGATCAAGCACTACAAGGCGGCGACTGACGCCAAGCGCGGCGCCAAGTTCACGAAGATGATCCGCGAAATCACGGTGGCCGCGAAGTCCGGCGGCGGTGACCCCGACGGCAATCCGCGCCTGCGCACGGCCATCGACATCGCCAAGGCCGCGTCGATGCCCAAGGAGAACATCGAGCGCGCCGTGAAGAAGGGCACCGGCGAACTCGAGGGCGTGGACTACGTGGAAGTCGTGTACGAGGCGTACGGGCCGGGCGGCGTGGCGATCATGATCCAGGCGCTCACCGACAATCCGACGCGCACGGTGGCCGAAGTCCGCGCCAAGCTCTCGCGCTTGGGCGGCAACCTCGGCACGAGCAACTCGGTGTCGTTCATGTTCGATCGCAAGGGCGTGATCACCATCGACGCCGCGGGACGTGACGAGGACAGCGCCATGGAAGCCGCGCTCGAGGGCGGTGCCGAGGACTTCGCGAAGGACGACGATGTCTTCACGGTGACGACGGCGCCGTCGGACCTGCACGCCGTGCGCGTCGCGCTCGAGGGAAAGAAGCTCGTGGCGCGCGAGGCGACGTTCGCGTGGATTCCGAAGAACAGCGTACCAGTCGAAGGCGCGGTGGCCGACCAGCTGCTCAAGCTGCTTGAAGCGCTCGAGGAACTCGACGACGTGCAGAAGGTGGACGCCAACTTCGACATGGACGTCTCGGCCATGCAGGCCGAGGGCTAGCGGCACCTGGGCGCACCCATGCGCGTCCTCGGCATCGATCCCGGTACCGCCGTCACCGGCTACGGCGTGGTGCGGCGCGAAGGCACGGGCATCGCGCTCAGCGAGTGCGGCGTGATCCGCACGAAGGCGCGCGAGCCGCTCGCGTCGCGGCTCGAGGAGATCTACGAAGGGGTGCGCGAGCTGATCGCACGTCACAAGCCCGACGCGGTGGCCGTCGAGGACGTCTTCTACGCCAGGAACGTGCGCACGACGGTCGTGCTCGGCCACGCGCGCGGGGTGATTCTCCTCGCAGCGCAGCAGGCGGGGCTGCCACTGCACGAGATGCCGCCCGCGGTGATCAAGAAGGCGGTCACCGGCACGGGCAACGCGACCAAGGAGCAGGTGCAGTTCATGGTGGCCAAGCTGCTGCGGCTCAAGAAGGCGCCCGAGCCGGCGGATGCGAGCGACGGCGTGGCGGCGGCGCTGGCCTGTTGCATGGCACCCGTGCTGCCGTCGGTTGCCGATGCACTGGCGGCGCTCCCGCGCGCACGCGCGATGCGCACATGATCGCGCAGGTGACGGGCCACCTCGTGGCCAAGGACATCGACCGCGTCGAGGTCATGACGCAAGGCGGCGTCGCGTACGACCTCGCGATTCCGCTGGGGGTGTTCGAGAGCCTGCCGCGCGTGGGTGAGCAGGTGGCGCTGCATACCCACCTCGTGGTCAAGGAAGACGGTTGGCAGCTCTTCGGCTTCGCGTCGGTGTACGAGCGCCGCACCTTCACGAAGGTGCTCGGTGCCAAGGGCATCGGGCCGTCGCTCGCGCTCGCGCTGCTCTCGGTGCTGGGCGCCGAACGTCTCGTGACCACGCTGCGTAACAAGGACATCGCGACGCTGCAGAGCGTGAAGGGCGTCGGTCGCAAGAAGGCCGAGCAGCTGGTGCTCGACCTGGCCGACAAGCTGGACGAGCTCGCGCGCGAGCCGGCCGGTGCGGTTGGTCGTCCGGTTGGTGTGGGCGCCGATGACGCGATTCGCGCGCTGCAGTCGCTCGGCTACCTGCCGGCCGACGCGGAGAAGGCGGTGCGCGGCGCCCTCGATGGGGGCGCGGCCACCAACACCCCAGATCTCATTCGTGCGGCCTTGGCCCGCATTGGAGGACGTGGATGATCGCCGAACGTGCCCGCTTCTTCACCGAGTCCGTGATCCGCGAGATGACGCGCGTGGCCGCGCGCTACGGCAGCGTGAACCTCGCGCAGGGCTTTCCCGACTTCCCGATGCCGGCGGAGCTCAAGGCGGCCGCGTGCGAGGCGATCAACGCGGACGACAACCAGTACGCGATCACGTGGGGGCAGAAGCCGCTGCGCGACGCGATCGCGGCCAAGTACCGCGACTGGTACGATTTCGAGGTGGATCCCGAACAGCACGTGACGGTCACGTGCGGCGCGACCGAAGCAATGGCCGCGGTCTGTCTCGCGTTGCTCAATCCGGGCGACGAGGTGATCGTCTTCGCGCCGTTCTACGAGAACTACGGGCCGGACGCGATTCTCTGCGGGGCCAGCCCCAAGTTCGTGCCGCTCGAACGCCCCGACTGGCGCCTCGATCCCGACCGGCTGCGCAAGGCGTTCACGAAGAACACGAAGGCGATCATCGTCAACACGCCGCAGAACCCGAGTGGCAAGGTGCTGAGCAAGGCGGAGATGCAGCTGATCGCCGACCTCTGCATCGAGCACGACGTCTGGGCGATCACCGACGAGATCTACGAGCACATCCGCTACGAGGGCGAGCACCACCTGCTGGCCGGATTCCCCGGCATGAAGGAGCGCACGGTCACGATCAGCGGGTTGAGCAAGACGTTCAGCTGCACGGGATGGCGGCTGGGCTACGCGATCGCGCCGGCCGAGCAGAGCGTGGCGATCCGCAAGGTGCACGACTTCCTGACCGTGGGCGCGCCGGCGCCGCTGCAGGCCGCGGGCGCGGTGGGCATGCGCTTCACCCGGGAGTACTACGCGCACATGAGCAGCGAGTACCAGGAGCGGCGCGACATCCTGCTGCCGGTGCTCGCGAAGGCCGGGTTCAGCTTCCACGTGCCGCAGGGCGCGTACTACGTGCTCGCGGACTTCAGCAAGCTCAGCAAGGACGACGACACGACGTTTGCCAAGTGGATGGCCAAGGAGATCGGCGTCGCGACGGTACCGGGCTCGAGCTTCTACCATCCGGGCTCGCCCGACGGCAAGGCGCTCGTGCGATTCGCCTTCTGCAAGACGCGCGGAACGCTCGAGGCCGCGGCGGCGCGGCTCGCCCGGTTGTCGTCCTGAGCGCAGCGAAGGACCCGCTTTCTTTTCTGCCAGAAACACGAAGGACCTGCCGCTCCGCCGGGAGAAGCAGGTCCTTCGCCTTGCTCAGGACGACAGCCTTAGTGGCGGCCGAACGTCAGTCCGATCGCGGCTACGCCATCGCCACTCGTCTTCGTGTTGACGCCGCCCGCGAGGTCGAGCCGCACGAGGCCGAGGTCCAGGCCCACGCCGCCCGTGAGGAACGTCGCGTCCGGCGTGTTGGCATAGCCGGCGCGCAGCGGCAGGAACGGAATGATCTTCCACTGCAGGCCGACGCCGTAGCGGCTCTTCGGTGACAGCGAGATCCCGTCGCCGAAGCGCTGCTGGTAGTCGCCGCTCAACGTGAAGCGCAGCGGCATCTCGTACGCGAACCCGACCGCGAGCGACGGGTTGATGACGAGTGGGTTGAGCGCCTGCGCCACCGAGTCCTGCGCCGCAGCGCTGCTCGCGTTGACCTTGGTCCAGACGCCGTCGATCTGCGACTGCACGCCGCTCGAGTAGCGCACGGTCGAGTAGCGCGTGTACATCTCGCCTGGCGTCCACTTGAAGGTGTTGACCACGTCGCGCACGGCCACGCCGAGCTTGAGGCGACCACCCTGCCACGCCGCACCGAGGTCGACGCCCACGCCGCTGCCGGCCATCGGCAGCCCGCCCTTCGAGTTGCCGGTGTCGCTCACGATCTGGCGCATGCGTACGTCCACATCCACCGCGGGCGTCGAAGTCACCACCGAGCCGCCGTCCACGACGACGCCCAGGGCATGGCCCATGAGGTACTTGGCCGTCAGCCCAAGCGCGAAGTGCTGGTCGCTCGCACTGCCGAAGCGCACGTTGAGTTCCTTGCCGAAGGCCAGGGCCGCCGTGCCCACGGCCGACACGTCGAGCCGCGCCCCCGCGAGCGTATACGGTCGCGTCGCGTTGGCGTAGCCATAGTTGCCGAACAACAGCAGCTCGGCCGCGTCACCCGGCAGGTTGCCGCTGGCACGCGCCGCGATCGAGTACGACAGGCCGACATTTCCGATGTTCATCGAGAGCAGCGTCAGGTCGGCACCGCCGCTGAAGCTCTGGCCGCCCGCGGCACGGATGCTCGCGAGCCAGTTGGAGCGCACGGCATAGGGAATGGTGTCGTTGGCGTACGGCTTGAGGTCCTTGGCGCCGATCGGGCCGGAGCCACCGTTGAGCCCGGCATTGAGCATGAGCGTGAAGGCGAAGCCGCCCGTGCCGGGCATGGCGAGACCGGCCGGGTTCCAGCCGATCGCGTCGAAGCCGCGTGCCGAAGCGGTGTAGGCACCGCCCAGCGCCGTGGCGGCCGCGCTGGTGTTGGCCACCGACTGCGCCGACGCTGTGTGGATGGCGATCCCGGAGAGCGCCGCCACGATGAGGTGCTTGAGACGAAGGCTGGTCATGGCACGTTCCCCACGAGGACGCCGGCGAGAACGCTGGCCTGGATGCCGAGCACATGCGTGGGCCGCACGCCGACGGTATTGCCCGGCGCGGCGCCGGTGACGAGTCCCGAATACTTGAGTCGCACCCCGGCGTGACCGAGGAAGGTCGAGAATTCAGCCGGCGTGAAGGCGATCGTCGACGTCGACGTGGTGGGCGTCGAATCGTTCACGGCCGGCGCGATGATCAGGCTCTTGGTCACCGACGTCACGCCGGGCGCGCTCAACGTCACGCTGAAGCCGCCGCTGATCTGGAACGGGTTGCTGATCTTGAGCACCGTGCCCACCGTCTGCAGGGCGTTGGTGCTGATCTTCGAATTGGTGAGGTCGAACGCGGGCGAGCTGTCGCTGACCGCCTGGTTGATGAGCGTCACCGTGGCCTTGCTCAGCGCGATGCCCGTACCGACGACCGCGGGCGAAATGCTGAACGACTGCGCGGGTGCGATGGTCGCGGTGGTCGTCGAACCGGGGCACGTCACCGACGCCTGATACGCGAAGGTGCCGCCCGGCACCGTGCCGGTGCGGAGCGAGACGCGGAACGTGGTGGTCGCGCCGGCGGCGAGCGTGTTCGTCGCACCGCTGATCGTCGTGTCGGCCACGGTGAACGCGCCGGCCCCCGACGTCAGCTTGATGCGGATGCTGCCGTTGCTGAGCGCGCCCGCGGGACGGATCGGGTCGAAGCCGAAGTTGTTGGTCACGGCCACGTCGATCGCGCCGGACTGGATCGTCACCGAGCTCGCGGCTGCGGGCAGCGTGAGTGAACCGCTGATCGGCGCGCCGGTGTTGTTGAAGGCCGGGATCGGCACGGTGGCCGGAGCGGCGCAGGACGCGCCGCAGACGGCGCCCAAGGTCGTGCTCACCGCACCGGGCGCAGGGACGGTCACGTTGAACGCGGTACCGGCGGGCGTCACGGTCACGCCGGCGGGCAGGAACTTCACCACGCTGAGGCTCGCGCTCTCAGCAGGGACCTGCCATACGGTCTGCCACCGTGGGGCCGCGGTCGGATAGTCGCAAGCGGCCATCGTGGCCACTGCGAGTCCGAGACCGAGGCGCACGAGGCGCGGGTGTGCCAACAGCTGCACGACACTCCTCCTGATATCTGGGAAATCGCAAGGCGTCACGCCCGGGACTGGGAGGACCCCGAACTCGTAACGCTCCTAGTATCGGCACCTTCACTCCCGGGAGCGGCGGCGTGGATCACCGCCGTGCCCGGAGGCGCGCGCGGCGACGCTTCGGCCTATATTCGGCGAGTCACTCGCCGCACGCCCGTTCCCGGACGACTTCCCCGCCGCCGACATGTCGCGCGCCGAGATCACCACCCCCGAAGAGCTGGTCGAGGAGTCCGTGGTGGAGCTCTCGCTCCGACCGCAGCGGCTGGCCGAGTTCATCGGGCAGGACCGGGTGAAGGAGAGCCTCCGCATCTATATCGAGGCCGCGCTCGCACGCCGCGAGCCGCTTGATCACGTCCTCTTCTTCGGCCCGCCGGGCCTGGGCAAGACGACGCTCGCGGAGCTCATCGCGCGCGAGTTGGGAGTGAATATCCGGGCGACGTCCGGTCCGGCGCTGGAGAAGCCGGGCGACCTCGTGGGCACGCTCACCAACCTGCGCGAAGGCGACATCCTCTTCATCGACGAGATCCACCGGCTGCGTCCCATCATCGAGGAGTTCCTCTATCCCGCGATGGAGGACTTCAAGATCGACATCCGCTTGAGCGAAGGGCCCAAGGCGCAGACGATCACGATGCCCGTCGAGAAGTTCACGTTGATCGGCGCGACGACGCGGTTGGGCATGCTGACCGCGCCGATGCGCGCGCGCTTCGGCATCGAGCAGCGGCTCAACTACTACCCGAGCGAGGACCTCGCGCAGGTGGTGCGTCGCACTGCGGAGGTCATCAAGGTGACGATCGACGAAGGCGGCACGCAGGAGCTGGCCAAGCGCGCGCGTGGCACGCCGCGCGTGGCCAACCGGTTGCTGCGCCGCGTGCGCGACTACGCGCAGGTCAAGGCCGACGGCGTCATCTCGCTCGAGGTCTGCCAGGCCGCGTTGCAACTGCTCGAAGTGGATGCGTTCGGGCTCGACGACATGGACGCGCGCGTGTTGCGCACGATCATCGAGAAATTCGAGGGCGGGCCGGTGGGCATCGGGTCGATTGCCGCGGCGGTGGGCGAGGACGCGAGCACGATCGAGGAGGTGTACGAGCCGTTTCTTGTGCAGAACGGGTTCCTGCACCGGACGCCACGCGGGCGCATGGCCACGGCGCAGGCGTACCGGCACTTCGGCTTCACGCCGGTGGAGCGCGACGAGACGCAACCGGGGTTGTTCTAGGCGCCGATCGCGCCGCGCGCCGCCATGACCGCTGAGAGAGGGCGCGTGCTGCGCACCGCCGATTTCGATTTCGCGCTGCCGCCGGAGCGCGTCGCCACGGAAGCCGCCGAGCCGCGCGACGCCTCGCGTCTCATGGTCGTGCATCGCGACACGGGACGCATCGAGCATCGCGTCTTCCGCGACCTCGTGGAGTACGTGCAGCCCGGCGACGCGCTCGTCGTCAACACGACGCGCGTGCTCAAGGCGCGGTTGCTCGGGCGTCGCGACTCCGGCGCCCCGGCCGAAGTGCTCCTGCTCAAGCCGTTGGGCGATCACCGCTGGGAAGGGATGGTCCAGCCCGGCAACAAGCTCAAGCCCGGGCGGGTGGTGACGGTGAGTCCGGAGCTGACGGTGGAAGTGGGTGACGCGACGGGACGAGGAACGCGCATCGTGCGGTTGATCCACGCGCAGCACGACGCGAGCCGCGGCGCGAGCGACGCCGCTGCCGACACTGCTGCCGACGCTGCTGCCGACGCGGCGGCCGACGCCACGGCCATCGAGCGCGACGGGCACGTACCGCTGCCGCCGTACATCGAACGCGCGGACACCGCCGCCGACGCCATGCGCTACCAGACGGTGTACGCGCGAGAGACCGGCTCCGTGGCGGCGCCCACCGCGGGGCTCCACTTCACCTCGCGCCTGCTCGGCGAGCTCGAAGCCAAGGGCATGCGACGCGCCGACGTGCTGCTCCATGTCGGCGCCGGCACCTTCAAGCCGGTCGAGGTGGACGACCTCGCCGAGCACGTGATGCACGAGGAGTGGTTCGACGTGTCGGCCGAGAGTGCGGCCACGCTCGACGCGACGCGAGCGGCCGGGCACCACGTCTGGGCCGTGGGCACCACCAGCGTGCGCACGCTCGAGAGCTGCTGGGCCGATGGCCGCTACCGAGCGGGCTCGGGCGAAACGTCGATCTTCATCCATCCACCGTACGTGCCGCGGGCCGTCGACCGCGTCGTCACCAACTTCCACCTGCCGCGCTCGACGCTGCTGATGCTCGTGGCGGCACTCGCGGGCCACGAGCTCACGATGCACGCGTACCACCTGGCGGTGGACGAGGGCTACCGGTTCTACTCGTACGGCGACGCGATGCTGCTGCTCTAGTTGTCGTCCTGAGCGCAGCGAAGGACCTGCTTCCCTCGTCGCGCTATCTTCCCTCCATGCCCTTCTCGTTCGACCTCGAACACACCGACGGCCACGCACGCGCCGCGCGCTTCACCACGCCGCATGGCGCGATCGAGACGCCGGTCTTCATGCCCGTCGGCACGCTCGGCACCGTCAAGGCACTCGACCCGAACGAGCTGAAGGCGAGCGGCGCGAGCATGATCCTCGCCAACGCGTATCACCTGCACGAGCGCCCCAGCGACACGCTCGTCCGCGAGCTGGGCGGCATCCACAAGTTCATGGCGTGGGACCGCCCCATCCTCACCGACTCGGGCGGCTTCCAGGTTTTCTCCCTCGAGGGACTGCGCAAGGTCAGCGAGGACGGCGTCGAGTTCCAATCGCACCTGAACGGCGCCAAACGCTTCTTCACCCCCGAGTCGGTGATGCAGATCGAGCGCAACATCGGCGCCGATGTCATCATGCAGTTCGATCACGTCGTGCCGGGACAAGCGCCGGCCGAGCTCGCGCGCGAGGCGAGCGAACGGTCGCTGCGCTGGCTGACGCGCGCGCGCGTCGCGTTCGACGCGTTGGGCGCCACGGGGGAGTATCCCGAGCAGGCGCTCTTCCCGATCGTGCAGGGCGGCATCCATGCGTCGCTCCGCCGCGAGGCAGCCACGGCCATTGGCGATGCCGGCCACTGGGTCGGCATCGGCATCGGCGGGCTCTCCGTCGGCGAGGCCAAGCCCGACATGTACGGCATGCTCGATGTCGTCAACACCGAGTTGCCGGCCAACAAGCCGCGCTATCTCATGGGTGTCGGCTTCCCCGAGGACCTGGTCGAGGGGGTCGCGCGCGGCATCGACATGTTCGACTGCGTGGCCCCCACGCGCATGGGCCGCACGGGCGCCGCCTTCACGCGCGATGGCCGCATCAACATGAAGCGCGCCGAGTTCCGGTCGGACCCGCGGCCCCTCGACGAAGCGTGCACATGTGGGGCGTGCGCGCGCTTCACCCGGGCCTACATCCGGCACCTCGTGCAGGCGGACGAGATCCTCGGGCTCCGCCTGCTCTCGCTGCACAATGTACATTTCCTCATCGCCCTCATGGTCGAAGCCCGCGCCGCGATCCGCGCGCGCGCCTTCGCCTCGTGGAGCCGATCCTGGCTCGACCGCTACCTGGGCTCCTCCCCTCCTGAATCATGACGCATTCGTTCGCCTTCTCCTTGTTCGCGCTGCAGGCCGGTGGCTTGGGCTCCATGGCGCCGATCATCTTCCAGTTCGGCGCGATCTTCGCGATCATCTACTTCCTTCTCATCCGTCCGCAGCAGAAGCAGCGCAAGGAGCACGAGGCGCGGCTGGGCAACCTCAAGAAGGGCGACGAGGTCGTGACCGCGGGCGGGCTCATCGGCGAGATCGTCGCCTTCAAGCAGGCGATGAAGGATGGCAATCCAGTCTCGTCGATGGATGATCGCATCACGCTCAAGACCGGCGAGGTCAAGGTCATCGTCGAGCGCGGCAAGATCGCCCGCGTCCTCGGCGCCACGCCATCGGAAGCGCCCCGGTGAGCCTGCTCCCCATCCGCGTCCTCGGCGACCCGATCCTGCGCAAGGAGACGGTGCCGGTCCGCGAGGTGACGCCCGAACTGAGGCAGCTCGCGCTCGACATGTTCGAGACGATGCACGCGGCCAAGGGGATCGGCCTCGCGGCCCCGCAGGTCGGGCGCAGCGAGCGGATGACCGTCATCGAGATCGAGGGCCATCAACTCGTGCTGCTCAATCCCGAGGTGATCGAGCGCGCGGGCAAGGTCACGTGGGAAGAGGGCTGCCTGTCGATTCCGGAGGTCTACGCCAAGGTTGATCGCGCCAAGACCGTGACCGTGCGTGCGATGGACCTGGACGGCAAGGAGTTCGAGGTGGCCGGCGACGAACTGCTCGCGGTCTGCCTGCAGCACGAGATCGACCACCTCGACGGCAAGCTCTTTCTCGACCGGCTGAGCCTGCTCAAGCGCCGCGCCGCGATGAAGACGTGGGACGAGGAGAAGGACCAGTACCCGAACTTCATCCGCATCGTGGTGCCCGGCCAGGAATCGGGCGACGACCCGCACGGCGACGACGAGCGCATCTGATGCGCGTCGCGTTCTGGGGCACACCGGAGTTTGCCGCGCCGCCCTTGAACGCGCTGCTCGGCGAGGGACACGACGTGGTCGCGGTGGTCACGCAACCCGACCGGCCACAGGGACGCTCGCGCTCCGTGCTCGTGCCGTCGCCGGTCAAGGCCATCGCGCTCGAGCAGGGCATCCCAGTGTTCCAGCCCGAGAAGCCGCGCGGCGACGAGTTCATGCACGCGCTGCGCGAGACCAAGCCGGACATCAGCGTGGTGGTGGCGTATGGGCGATTGCTGCCGCAGGCGGTGATAGATCTGCCGCCGCGTGGCACGATCAACATCCACGGCTCGCTGCTTCCCAAGCTGCGCGGCGCTGCGCCCATCGAGGGCGCCATCCTCGCGGGCGAAACGGAAACCGGTGTCACCATCATGCGCATGGTACTGGCGCTCGACGCTGGTGCCGCCATCCACGTGCTGCGCACCCCGATCCTCGCCGACGAGACGGGTGGCGAGTTGCGCGAGCGACTGAGCGAGCTCGGCGCGCAGGCGCTCATCGAGGCGCTGGCGCTCATGGAAGTGGGCGCGGCGCGCGAGACGCCGCAGGACGATGCGCTCGCGACCTTCTGCGGCCTCATCAAGCGCGAGGACGCGCGCGTGGACTGGAGCGCGGACGCGGAGCGAGTGGCGCGCGTGATCCGCGCGTATGATCCCAAGCCGGGTGCGTTCACCAATCACGGTCCGATCGAGGTGAAGCTCTTCGGTGGTCGTCCTGAGCGCAGCGAAGGACCCGCTTCTCAAGGCTCAGGCGCCGAAAAGCAGGCCCTTCGCTCCGCTCAGGGCGACAGCATCAAGCCGGGCACCGTGCTCGACGTCAACGCCGACGGCCTGCGTGTCGCCTGCGGCACCGATGCCGTGCGCATTGCCGCCGTGCTCCCCGCGGGGCGCAAGCGACTCGCCGCGCGCGATTGGGTCGCGGGACGCGGCGTGAGCGTCGGCGATGTCCTCGGATAACCTCCCCGTCCTCCACGCCGTCACGTCCGACGACGTGCTCGCGCGCGGCGACATGGTCGCGAGCGCGATCGCCATCATGCAGACGGGCGGCCCGCGCGTCGCCGTGCACCTGCGGAGCGCCACGCTCACGGTGCGCGCCATGACGCGACTCGCGCAGTTCCTCGCACCCGAGCAGGCCGCCACCGGCGCGCGACTCGTCATCAACGATCGCGTCGACCTTGCGATGGCCGTGGGTGCGTGGGGGGTGCAGCTCACGACGCGCTCCATTCGCGCCGGCGACGCGCGCCGCATCGCGCCGGCGCTGGTCGTGGGCGCCAGCGTGCATGCCGTCACCGACGCGGTCATCGCGACGCGCGAGGGCGCGGCCTGGGTGGTCGCCGGACACGTCTATGAAACGCCGTCGCACGAGGGTGCGGCCAGCCGGGGCGAAGCGTTCGTGCGCGAAGTCTGCGCCAAGGTCGCGCTGCCGGTCATCGCGATCGGCGGCATCACCCCCGAGCGGGTGGGCGACCTCGTGGCCGCGGGCGCGTCGGGCATTGCCGCCATCCGGGGGGTGTGGGGACACGACGCACGCGCTGCCCTCGCGGCTACGTCCGACTATCTTTCAGCGTATGACGCCGCTCTCGACCGCCGCGGCGACGATCGCCCTGACCGTCAACGGTGAGCCGCGCTCGCTTCCGGCCGGCACCACCATCGCAGGGCTCCTCGCCATCCACGACCTCGACGCACGACTCGTCGTGGTCGAACGGAACGGCACGATCGAACGCGATCGCACCGCATTCGAGGCCACCGCACTCGATGACCGCGACGTGATCGAGCTCGTGCACTTTGTCGGAGGAGGCTGACCACCATGACCCTCGCGGATTCCATCACGCTGCCGCAGCTCGACACCGACCTCGTCATCGGCGGACGCACCTTCACGTCGCGCCTCATGGTCGGCACGGGCAAGTATGCCTCCAATGCGCAGATGGTGGCCGCCATCGAGGCGTCGGGCGCTGAAGTCGTCACGGTGGCTGTGCGCCGCGTTGACCTCGATCGCAGCAAGGACGAGGGCGTGCTGCACCATCTCTCGCCCGACAAGTTCTTCCTGCTCGCCAATACCGCCGGCTGCTTCAACGTCACCGACGCGCTGCGCTACGCGCGCCTCGGTCGCGCCGCCGGTTTCAACGAGTGGGTCAAGCTCGAAGTCATCGGCGATCAGCAGACGCTCTACCCTGATACCGCCGGGCTCATCGAAGCCACGAAGGTGCTCGCGGCCGAAGGGTTCAAGGTCATGGCCTACACCAACGATGACCTCATCGCCGCCCTCCGCCTCGAAGATGCCGGCGCCGTTTGCGTCATGCCGTTGGCGTCACCGATCGGCAGCGGACTTGGCCTCCTCAACCCGATGGCGATCCGCACCATCAAGCATCGCCTCACCGTGCCCGTGATCGTCGACGCCGGCGTCGGCACCGCGAGCGACGCCACGCTCGTCATGGAGCAGGGCGTCGATGGCATCCTCATGAACACCGCGCTTGCCGCCGCGAGCGACCCGGTCCGCATGGCCACCGCCATGCGCCTTGGCGTGGACGCCGGCCGCCTCGCGTATCTGGCGGGCCGCATGCCACGCCGCGAAGTCGCCGTGCCATCATCCCCCACCACGGGCATGCTCGGATGACGCCCGCGCCCGCCGGACGCGGCGCTCGGCCGAGTCGCTCGGGCGGTGCGGCACGACTCAACGTCACCGACGCGCGCATCGCGGCCGCCGATTGCCTCGCCGACCTGCGCGAAGGTGACCTGCTCGACGTCGCCTTCGAGCGACACGTGCAATCGCTCGACGCGCGCGATCGTCGCTGGGTGCAGGAGCTCGTCTGGGGCATGCTGCGCCGCCGTGCGATGCTCGACGCCGTGCTCGACGCGCGCGTCAAGGGTGGCACCGTGCGCCTCGACGCCGACGTCGCCGATCTCCTCCGGCTCGGCGCCGACCAGCTGCTGCACATGGGCAGCGTGCCGCCGTACGCTGCGATCGCGCAGACGGTCGAGCTCGTGAAGATTCGCCACGGCCAGGGTGCGGGCGGTCTCGCCAACGCAGTGCTGCGCCGCATCGACCGCGAGCGTGATGCGCTGGGTGTCGCCATGCCCACCGATCCGATCGACGCGCTCGCGCTCGAGTTCGGCCACCCGCGCTGGCTCGTCGCACGCTGGGTCGCACGCTGGGGCGCCGCCGACACTGCCAAGCTGCTCGACGCCAACAACACGCCGGGCCCGCTCACGATCCGGCCGTACAACATCGTCACGGAACAGCTCGAGGCCACGCTGCAGGCGGCGGGCGTCGAGCCCACCGACGCACCGCTCGCGCGTGGCTCGCTCGCACTGCCCGCCGGCGTCGCGATGACCGAACTCGGCGCGTTCAAGCAGGGGCTCTTCTTCGTGCAGGACGCGGCCGCCACGCTCGTCACGCAGTACGCGAGCGTCGCGCCCGGCAGCATCGTCGCCGATCTCTGCGCCGCGCCCGGCGGCAAGACACTCGAGCTGGCGCGCACCGCGCAGGTCGTGCTCGCCTCCGATCGCGGCACGGGGCGCGTCAAGCGACTCGCCGAGAACGTGCGCCGGGTGGATGCGCGCAACGTGCACGTCTTCGCCGCCGACGTGCGTGACGGCGCGACCATGCCCGTTGACGCAGTCGTCATCGACGTCCCCTGCACCGGCACGGGCACCTTCCGTCGTCACCCCGACGCGCGCTGGCGCCTCAAGATTTCCGACATCGCGGTCATGGCGGCCACGCAGCGCTCGCTCGCACGTTCGGCCGCGAAGCTCGTGAAGGCCGGCGGCCTGCTCATCTATTCAACCTGCTCACTCGAGCCCGAAGAGAACGACGCGCAGATCGAGAGCTTCCTGTCCGAACACGATGACTGGACGTTGGAGCCACCGCCCGAGGGCGCGGTGCCGGCGGAGGTGCTCGACGCGGGCCGGCTGCGCGTGCTGCCGCAGAAGCACGGCGTCGACGGCGCGTTCGCCGCGCGCCTGAGGAAGCGCGCGTGACCGATTGGGCGGCGCTCGCGAAGCGTCCGCTGCCATGGCTCGGTGCCCTCGCCGGCGGCTTCCTGATCGCGTTCGGCGCCATGTGGTTCTGGATCGGTCGCGGCAACGACGCGACGATCGACGTGAAGGTGCCGAACGTGGTGGGCCTCAAGCGCGAACAGGCGCAGAGCGAACTCACGACCGCGGGCTTCACCGTCAAGCCGGCGGACATGCAGTACCACCCCACCGCGCCCGAGGGCACGGTGCTGCAGCAGTCGCCACCGCCCGGCACGCGCGCGCCACAGGGTCTGGGTGTCACGCTCGCGGTCAGCGCCGGTCAGCGTCGTGCGATGGTACCCGAGGTGGTCGGCAAGTCGGTCGATGGCGCGACCGCAGCGCTGCAAGCGGCGGGCTTCGACGTGGGTGACGTGGCCGAGCAACCCGCGGGCAACGCGCGCGGTGAGGTCATCTTCTCGACCCCGACCGCCGGCACGTCGGTCGTGCTCCCCGCGACGGTGGCGCTCATCATCTCGAGCGGCACGAGCGGCATCCGTGTCCCCGACCTCACGGGCCGCAGCCTCGACGACGCCCGCTCCACCCTCGCCGGCCTCAACCTCGAGCTCGGTGTCGTGGTCGTCGATTCCGCCTCGGCCCGCGCGCCGGGGACCGTGTTGCAGCAGATTCCACCGGCCGGTGATTTTGTCGCCACCGGTTCCGCCATTTCCCTGACCGTCGCCCGCCGAGTCCCGTGACCGCACCGAGTGTTCGCATTGCGCCGTCGTTGTTGAGCGTCGATTTCGGCAAGCTCGCCGAACAGTTGGCGATGTGCGAGGCCGGCGGCGCCGACTGGCTGCACGTGGACGTGATGGACGGTGTCTTCGTCCCCAATCTCACGTTCGGCGCCAAGATCATCGAGACGTGCCGCAAGCTCACCAAGCTGCCGCTCGACGTGCACCTGATGGTGGTCGAGCCCGAGAAGTATTTCGACAGCTTCGCGAAGGCGGGCGCCAACGTGCTCACCATTCACCAGGAAGCGGCGCCGCACATGCACCGCCAGGTGAGCCGCATCAAGGAACTCGGTCTCGCGGCCGGCGTCGTCATCAATCCCGCCACGCCGGTCGAATCGCTGCGCGAAGTCGCGGCCGACCTCGACCTCGTGCTCATCATGAGCGTCAATCCCGGCTACGGCGGCCAGTCGTTCATTCCCGCCTCGGTCGGAAAGATCGCGCGCATGCGGCAACTGCTGGACGACACGAAATCGAAGGCCGCGCTCGAAGTCGACGGCGGCATCGCGCGCGAGACGATCCGCGACTGCTGGAACGCGGGCGCCGACACGTTCGTGGCGGGCAACGCGATCTTCTCCGCGAAGGATCCGCAGGCGGAAATCAGTGCGCTGCGTGCGCTCTGCCGGGTGCACGCATGACGCGTGGCGGACAGTACGCGCTCGCCGCAGGTATCGTGGCAGCGCTCGCGCTCGGCGTCTTCGCCTTCAGCGTCGGTTCGCGTGGTGACCTCGGCCTCGTCGAGCTCGGCTCCAAGGCGCCCAACTTCACGGCCAACGCGCTCGACGCCGCGAAGACACCGCGCACGCTCGCGAGCTACAAGGGACAGGTGGTGCTGCTCAACGTCTGGGCCACCTGGTGTGAGCCGTGCAAGGTGGAAATGCCGAGCATGGAGAGGCTGCACCACCTCTTCGGTGACAAGGGACTCAAGGTGGTGGCCGTGAGCATCGACGCGCCGGGCAAGGAGAAGGACGTCGCGTCGTACGCGAAGAAGCAGGGCTACACCTTCGAGATCGTGCACGACCCCGATGGCGAGATCCAGCGCATCTACCAGACCACGGGCGTGCCCGAGAGCTTCGTGATCGACAAGGACGGCAAGATTCTCCGCAAGGTGATCGGCGCCGAGGATTGGGTGTCGGGCGGCAATCGCGCACTGTTCGCGAAGCTGTTGGGCGTGCCATTGCCGGATACGACCGCATTCAGCGACTCGGGCCGCAAGGCCGACACACTCACCGGCACGTTCCAGCGCACCGCGCCGATCCCGGGGACGAATCCTGGTGGCGCACCGCCGCGAGCGCCGTAGGCTTGCGATGCAAGTGATGCGCGTGATGCGCGCAGTGCGCTCTCCGCCAATTGCCAGCGATGCGCGGACGCGCGACCGATGATCGTCCTCGGAATCGAGACCAGCTGCGACGAGACCTCGGCTGCCGTGGTGCAGACGAGCGACGATGCGCGCGCAACGCTCCGCAGCATGGTGATCGTGAGCCAGGACGTGCATCGCTTGTTCGGTGGCGTCGTGCCCGAGATCGCGAGTCGTGCGCACCTCACGAGCCTCGTGCCCGCGGTGCGGCAGGCGCTGGCCGATGCGCACGTGACGCCCGCGGAATTGGATGGCGTGGCGGTCACGCATGGACCCGGCTTGGTCGGCGCACTGCTCGTCGGCGTCAGCTGGGCCAAGGCCTATGCCGCCACGATCGAGAAGCCCGTCATCGGCGTGCACCACATGGAGGGGCACCTCTTCGCGCCCTCACTCGAGGATCCGGACGCGGAGCCGCCGTTCACGGCGTTGCTCGTGAGTGGCGGGCACACGTTGCTGCTCGACGTGCCCGCGTGGGGCGACTACCACCAGCTCGGCGCCACGCGCGACGACGCTGCGGGCGAAGCGTTCGACAAGGTGGCGAAGTTGCTGGGACTGCCATACCCCGGCGGACCGCACATCGAGCAGCTCGCGGCCACCGTTGCGAGCGCGAGCGATGTGCCGAAGGCGTACCGGTTCACCAAGCCGCTCACCCACGGCGGGCAACGACTCGGCGACGCGGACTATTTCGACGTGTCGTTCTCAGGATTGAAGACGGCGGTATTGAACGCCGTGCGCGCAGCCGAGGCCAACGGCACGCGCGATGCAGGGCGACCGCTGATCGCGCGCGGGTTCCAGGACGCGCTCATCGGCACGCTGGCGGAGAAGGTGGCGCGTGCAGTGAGCGCACACGGGCGGAAGCGCGTGGTGCTCGGCGGCGGCGTGGCAGGCAATCGCGCGTTGGTGTCCGCGATTCAGGCGCGCGTGGGGGCGACGGTTGTGGTGCACGCGCCGAGTGCGCGGCTGGCGACGGACAATGCGGGGATGATCGCGGCGGTGGGGGCGTGGCGGTTGAGCCGTGGGGAGTCTTCCGGCGACGAGCTTGCGGCGTACGCGTCGCTTCCGCTGCGTTAGCCTGTCCCGTAGTCACCTTGGGACGTCTGCCCTATTGACGCCCCTGCTCCACCAACCAACCATTCGCTCGCGCGTCCTCCCTTTCGCTCAACGCCCCATGGCCTCCCCCGACCTCCCCACCCTCGCCCTCGCCACCAGCGCGCTCGGCACCGCCGCCTTCGGCATCGTCGAGGCCCTCAAGTGGACGCGCACCGTCGGACTCGCCGGCTTCGCCACCGCCTGGTCGCGCCTCGGCGCGCTGACGCAAACGCTCGACACCGCGTACGGCCCGATCGCGAAGGAGACGATCGGCGATCGCTACCGCGGCGACGCAACCGAGCTCACGCGCATGCTCCGCCAGGGTGTCCGCGTCGGACTCACGACGGACAACGCCGAGCCCGTGGCCAAGTTCCTCGGCACCATCAACGGGCCCGCACTCCGCGTCGTCCTCGAGAAGCGCGACTCCGGCGCGCCGGTCAGTGACGCCGAGCGCGCCATCCTCGCCCGCTACGAGCTCGCCGCCGACGCGCGTATCGACGCCGCACTCACCGTCGCACAGGTCCACTACACCGGCGCCGCGCGCATCCTCGCCATGTTCGCGTCGCTCATCATGGCCCTCGTTGCCTTTCTCGCCATGGACGAGCCCAAGCCGCACTGGTCGTGGGCCCTCATCATCGGCGTCGCCGCCGTGCCCATCGCACCGATCGCCAAGGACGTCGCCTCAGGATTGAGCGCCGCAGCGCGCGCCCTCAAGGCCCGCGGATGATCCTCTTCCTCGACTTCCGCGATGCCAACGCCGGTGGCGCCGTCACGCACGGCATGGCCTATGAACGCGGCGGCACGCTCTCGGGACGGGACGCCGAGGACCGGTTGCTCATTGCGGATCATGTCACCGTCGCCGTACACGGCTTCAACGTCACGCGCGCGGCCGGACAGCAATCACTCGGCGATTTCTCCGCGGCGCTCACGCGTCAGTTGCCTGCGGGTCCCGTCGTCGCGGTGCTCTGGCCCGGTGATGCGAATCTTGGCGCGCTGAGTTTCCTGAGCTATCCAACCGAAGGCAATGATGCCGACGATACCGCCGCCGCGCTCGCCGCGTACCTGGATCGCGTCCTCCGCCCTGGCACCACGCTTTCGTTCGTGTCCCACTCGCTCGGCGCGCGCGTGGCGCTCGCGACCATCGACAACTTGAGCCGCTCCAAGTTCAGCATCCGCGAGATCTGCGTGATGGCGCCCGCGATCGACGATTGGAGCGTGAGCGATCCCGGCACCTATCGCACTGCGGCGGACTATTCCAACCGCATCTCGGTGCTCGGCTCGCGGCAGGACAACGTCCTCAAGTGGGCCTATCCCATCGGCGACTTCATCCAGTCGCTGCTCTTCTTCTGGAAGGACGCGCCCGGTGGCGCGCTCGGCCGCTATGGCGCGAAGCCGTATCGCGAGCAGCCGGTTCCCGATGATGTCGTGAGCACGATCATCGCCGACGTCGAGAAGGTGGATCACGGCCACTACCTGTTCAGCCCGACACCCGACCCACGGCAGGTGCGCGCCGCGCGCTTCGCGGATGCCGTGCTCGCGGGTGACGAGACGCCTCACTATTGAGGTTGTCAGGCGACCGCGCGCATCCGACGCACGCGCACCGTCACCTGCGCTCCGGCGGCAAAGAGCATGTCCACCAGCGCGTCGATGCTGAAGCGGTCGATCTTGCCCCGCATGAGGTCGCTGACGCGCGGTTGCGAGACGCCAAGGAGTTTGGCAGACTCGACCTGCGACAGACCGCGCGCTTCCAGCAGACGGGTGAGTGCAACCATGAGTTCGGCTCGCACCTTGAGATGCTCGGCTTCAGTCGCGCTGATTCCGAGATCGGCGAACACGTTGCCAGCAGTCCGGCGCACCCTCGTCCTCATCGGGTTCCTCCCTTGGTTCCGGTGCGAATGCTGGCGAGTCTCCTGCGAGCGCACGCGATGTCGGCGGCATCGGTGGTGCGGGACTTCTTCTCGAACGCGTGCAGCACGTAGACGGCCTCGGCGAACCGCGTCACGTAGAGGATGCGAAACGCTCGGCGAACTTGCACGCGGATCTCGCGGTCGCCGGGGCCGACCGTAGGCATCGGCCTCCAGTCCGGCGGTTCGAGGCCGCGTTGCACGCGGTCGAGTGCGTAGCCCAATCGAAGACGGGCAACCTTGGGGAAGGCGCGCAGATCGGCGAGAGACGAACCGAGCCACGCGACTGGCCTTTCGGACACAGCAGATATAGCGAATTTTATATAGTTGCGCAAGCCACCGTGCGGCAGCCCACGGCGCGTTCGCGATCACGCGAGCTCGGTCACGCGTTGGTCTGAGCGCTTTCGCGAACGCTGGTCGCGCTTGATGCGCTCGACAAGCGTTGTCTCTTCGGAGGTGCGGTCGCGCTCTTGCTGCGCCGCACCTTCCCTTGCGCGCGCGGCTCCGAGGCACGGGATGCCGTTCGCCGATTCTCCCGCACGTCATCCACGGGTACATTCCACCCCATGCTCCTCGGCCCCATCACGCACCACCCGCTCGACTACGCCCTCGGCCCCCTCCGCCTCACCGGCTTCGGCCTCGCCGTCCTCGCGGGCTTCGTCGTCGCGCAGCACATCAGCGCCAAGGAGCTCGAGCGCCGCGGCCACACCCTCGAAGCCAACACGATTCCCGACGTCGTGCTCGCCTGCGTCATCGGCACGCTGCTCGGCGCCAAGACGTATTACGTGCTCCTCACCGGTGACGCGAGCGCCTTCTTCAGCCGCGGCGGCTTCGTCTTCTGGGGCGGCTTCATCGGATCGGTCATCCTCTCGTACCTCACCATACGCTACAAGAAGGCCGACTTCATCCGCATCAGCGACACCACTGGCGTCGCCATCATGGGCGGCTATGCCGTGGGACGCACCGGGTGCTGGGCCGTCGGTGACGACTACGGTCGTCCGTGGGATGGCCCGCTCGCCGTCATGTTCCCGCAGGGCGCGCCGGCGTCCACGGCCGGCATCATGAACCGCAGCTTCGGCACGCCGATTCCCGCTGGCGTCAGTCCCGACACGGTGCTCGCCGTGCACCCGACGCAGCTCTACGAAGTCGCGATCGCGCTCGTCTTCTTCCTCGTGCTCTGGCAGATGCGCAAGCACAAGCACGCCGAGGGCTGGCTCTTCGGCGTCTACTGCGTGCTCGCGGGGCTTGAGCGCTTCATCGTCGAATTCTTCCGCGCCAAGGATGATCGACTCCTCGGACCACTCACGCTCGCGCAGGGCATCGCGCTCCTCATCGCGGTCGCTGGCGCCTGGTGGATGATGGCGCGCAACACGCCAGGGCCGGGACGACCCGGCATCTATCCGGTGGGCTCACCGCTCAAGAGCTGAGGCGGCCCGCGTTCGTCGCGCGAACCTCCCGGACATGACGAGTGGTCAGCTGCGCGAACGCTGCTCGCCGAGCGCCTTGCGTCCGCGCTGAGCCGGAACCAGCCCCTCGAGCGCTCGCGCCAACGCGGTCACGCCACGGCGAATCTCGATCGGATCCACCGCTGCGAAGCCCAGCTGCAATCCATCACGCGTGATCGGCGCGATGCTGAAGCGCGAGAGCGGAGCGACCTCCACGTCGCGTGCAGCCGCAGCGGCCGTCGCGACATCGCCACTCACGCCGGACGCGAGCCACCCGAAGGTCTGCAACCCCGCCTCCACGTCCGACACGTCCAGCAGTCCGCCCAGCTGCGCGCGCGACGACGCGAGCAACACCCCCAACCGTTCGGCGTAGACCTCGCGCATGCGCCGCACGTGACGCGCGAAGTGTCCGCCCTCGATGAAGTCCGCGAGCACCAGCTGCTCGAGCACGGGCGGATGCCGGTTGCTGATCGAGACCGCGCCCGACACGACGTCGACCAGATCGGATGGCACCACCAGGTATCCCAGCCGCAGCGACGGAAACATGACCTTGCTGAAGCTCCCGGTGAACAACACGAGGCCGTGCGCATCGAGCCCTTGCAGCGCCGGCACGGGCCGACCGCTGAAGCGATACTCGCTGTCGTAGTCGTCCTCGACGATCAACGTACCGTGCACGCGCGCCCACTCGAGCAGCGCGAGCCGCCGCTCGAGACTCATGCTGACGCCGAGCGGTAGCTGGTGCGCGGGCGTGATGTACGCGACGCGCACCGCCGCCGATCGAGCGCGTGGCAGCGTCATCCCCTCGGCGTCGACCGCACGCGGCACGATGCGCGCGCCCGCTGCCTCGAAGGTGAGCCGCGCGCCGACGTAGCCGGGATCTTCGATCACCACGCAGTCGCCCGCGTTCACGAAGAGTCGTGCCACGAGGTCGAGCGCTTCCTGCGTGCCGGTGGTGATCACGACCTGCGCTGGCGTGCAGCGCACACCGCGCGACGCCCGCAGGTAGTCGGACACCGCGCGCTGCAAGAGCGGCAGCCCGGCCGCGCCGCATCCGATGAGATGACGCGCCGTGGCCGCACGCAGCCGGCGCGACGCGACTTGCGCCCACTCCGATGCGGGGAACAGCTCGACCGCCGGTTGGTTCGCGCGAAACGCGCGCATCGGGCGCTCGGTGATGCCCGGAAACGCGGTCACTCGCTGCGCGAACGCTGCGAAGTGCCGCTTGGGCGGCGTCACGTCACGCGGCCTCGCGCCAGCGCGCCTGGGCAACTGCGACCACTCCTCGGGCAGCACCGCGCGCACGCGCGTCCCGCTCCCCACGGCCCCGCGCACGTATCCTTCGGCGGCGAGCTGCTCGAAGGCGCGCACCACCGTGCCGCGCGAAAGCCCGGCCTGCACGGCCAAGTCGCGCGTCGCGGGCAAGCGCGCCCCGGGCCCGAGCCGCCCGTGCAGGATCGCGTCACGCAAGGCCGCATGCAGCCACGCGCCGGCCGCCATGCCGGGCCGGCGGGTCGGCAGCGCCAACGGCACGTTCACTCGGCGTTTTGGCATAAATGGTCCTATCAATATGCTGCAAATGGCTCTATTTGATAGTCCGCTTCTGTGCCACCATTCGTCCGCCCACCCGCGCCCACTGGAGACGATCATGACCCGCCCCCGCACTCGTCCGTCGAACGCGTTCACCGGCCTCGCCGTGTTGGCGTCGCTCGCCGCCGTTGGCGCATTCGCCACGACCGCGTTGCACGCCACCACACTGATCGCAACCGACCAACAAGGCGCGCAGCGCTCGCGCATCGCCTTCGACCGCGCCCTCCCCGCCATGAACGGCACGCAGCTCGTGCTGAAGGTCGTCGACGTGCGCTACGGTCCCGGTGAGTCGTCGGCCGCGCATCGCCACAACTGCGCCGTCGTCGTCTACGTCATCGACGGCGCCATGCGCATGTCGGTGCGCGGCAGCCGCGATTCCGTCTACACGCGCGGGCAGACCTTCCTCGAGATGCCCACCGACGTGCACCAGGTGTCGGCCAACGCCAGCGCGTCCGATTCCGCGCACTTCACCGCCACCTTCGTCTGCGATCACGAGGGGCCCCTGTCCACGCCGGCGCCCGACGCGGCAGCCGCCTCACGCCACTAGGAGACGCACCATGAAGTCCCGCTGGAACTACGCGAAGGTCACCCCCGGCCTCTACGAAGCGATGGACACCGTCGAGCAGTTCATTGTCGGCTGCGGACTCGAGCGCACGCTCTACGAACTCATCAAGCTCCGCATTTCGCAGATCAACGGTTGCGCCTACTGCCTCGACATGCACTGGAAGGACCTCCGCGCCTTGGGCGAGCATGAACAGCGCCTCTACGGCCTCGATGCCTGGGAGGAGAGCAGCTACTACACGGCGCGCGAACGCGCCGCGCTCGCGTGGGCCGAAGCAGTCAACGACCTCCGTGACGGTCACGTCAGCGATGCCGCGTACACCGCCGCCACGAATGAGCTGAGCGCAGCCGACCTGGCGCTCATCACCCTCGTCGTCGCGCAGATCAACAGCTGGAACCGACTCGCGATCGCGAGCCGGCTCGTCGCCGGCACGTACACGTCCACCGCGAGCGTGGCGTGAGCGCGTCTGACAACCGCGCGGCGTACGCACCAGCCGATCCGCTCGCGCGCGCGGCGCAGCTGTACGCTCGGCTCGCCATCGGCGCGGCCTTCCTCTCCGCCGTAGCCGCGCGCTTCGGGCTCTGGGGCACGCGCAGCAGCTGGAAGAACTTCGCAGACTTCGAGCGCTACACCGCCCAAGTCTGCGCGTTCATGCCGGCCGCCGCGATCCCCTTCCTCGCGTGGAGTGCAACCGTGGGAGAGACGGCGTTCGGCGTCGCGCTCATCGCCGGGTTCCGGCTCCGCGCGAGTGCGCTGGGCGCGGCCGGACTCCTCTTCATGTTCGCCACCGCCATGGCGATCTCGCAGGGCATCAAGTCGCCGCTCGACTATTCCGTGTACTCGGGCTCTGCCGCCGCGTTGCTGTTGGCGCTGAGCGTGCCCCCTGCCGCGAGCGCCCCGCGATGAGCCCCACCGACCCGCGTGCACCCGCGGCGACACACCCGGACACGACCGCCGCAACGACCCCGCCATCCGTGGCGCCGCACGCACCGCACGACGCCTCCGAATGGTTGCTGCTGATCGTGCCCGGCCTCATCTGGGGCGCATCGTTCCTGTTCATCGCCGAGGGATTGCGCGCGGTCGGACCCAACGGCATCACCTTCTTGCGCATCGCGGTCGGCTTCCTCGCCCTCGGCTGCGCCCCGGTGGCGCGCCGCAGCATTGCCGAGTCCGATTGGCGCGGCGTGACTGTGCTCGGCGTCGTCTGGTTTGCCTTTCCGCTCTCGATGTTTCCCTATGCGGAACAGCGCGTCTCGTCGGCGGTCACGGGGATGCTCAACGGCGGCGTGCCGCTCGCCACCGCGGTGGTCGCGTCGCTCATGGCGCGCCGGCTCCCGGCGCGTGGCGTGATGACAGGGCTCGGCATCGGACTCGTTGGCGTGGTGCTCGTGGCGCTGCCGTCACTGGGCGAAGGTACCAACAGCGCATTCGGCGTCGCGCTCATCGCCGTGGCGATCAGTTCGTACGGACTCGCGGTGAACATTGCCCGGCCGCTGCAGGACCGGAACGGCGCGCTCCCGATCATCTGGCGTGCGCAGGCGGTGGCCCTCGTGCTCACCGCACCTCTCGGCCTTCGCGAAGCGCTTGACGCGCACTGGTCGCTGCTGCCGCTGCTCTCGATCGTCGCGCTGGGTGCGCTCGGCACCGGCCTGGCGTATGTCATGCTCTCGTTCGCGGGCGCTCGCATGGGTACGACGCGCGCATCGGCGACGACGTTCCTGGTTCCGGGCGTGGCACTCGCGCTGGGCGTCGTGGTGCGCGGCGAGCGCGTGGCGGCGCTCAGTGTGCTCGGTGCGGCCGTGTGCGTGGCGGGCGCATGGTGGATGCGGCGCGCGGCGCTGCCGGCGCCAGATGCAGATCCAGCGACGACAGGTCGATAGACGCGCGTCCGGCGCGGGTGCAGCTTTGGCGCGTCCAGTTGAGCGCCCTCCCGCCGCTTCGTGCCATGCGCCGTCACATCGGTCTCGCCTTCGCCCTCGTCGTCACGGCCTCACCGCTCGCGGCGCAGGTGCCCGACCCGATGGGGCTCACGCGCCTCAAGGAGTTCCAGGCGCTGCGCTCGAGCAGCAACAACGCCGATCCCGAGAGCAACGACGACTCGAAGCGTCCGATTCCCGGTGAGACCGTCACGCTGCTCGACGTGAAGGGGCCCGGCGTCGTGAGTCACATGTGGATCACGGTGGCGGGCAACGAGTACGCGTGGCCGCGGCTGCTGCGCCTTCGCGTCTACTACGACGGCAGCACCACTCCAAGCGTGGATGCGCCGATCGGGGACTTCTTCGGCGTGGGTCACGGCATGGAGCGCGAGCTCAACTCGCTCGCGATCCGCAACTCGTCGAGCGGACGTTCGCGCAACAGCTACTGGCCCATGCCGTTCGCCAGGTCGGTGAAGGTCACGATCACCAACGAAGGGCGTCGCCGGCTCTACAACCTCTACTACCACGTCGACTGGCAGAAGCTCAAGTCGCTCCCGAAGAACACGGCGTACTTCCACGCCCGCTACAAGCAGGCGCTCCCCACGCCATTGGGCGCGCCCTACGACATCCTCCGCGTCAAGGGGCGCGGCCACTTCGTGGGCACGGTGTTCAGCGTGGTGCAGGCACAGCCCGGCTGGTTCGGTGAGGGCGACGACCTCTTCTATATAGACGGGGCCAAGCGCCCGCAGATCGAGGGCACGGGCACCGAGGACTACTTCAACGATGCGTGGTCGCTGCGCGTGGCCGACGGGCCGTATGCGGGCGTGACCGTCGCCGAAGGCACGGACCTCGGCTCGCGCATGACGGCGTATCGCTGGCACCTCGCCGATCCGGTGCCGTTCACGACGGAACTGCGCTTCGCCATCGAGCACGTGGGTTGGACCTTCAACTCCGACGGTTCCGCGCGTTCGGCGAGTGAGGAGCGGAAGGATCTCTTCAGCACCGTCGCCTTCTGGTACCAGCAAGGCATCGCGCGCGACCAGAGCGAGCCGCCGTACGGCGCCGCGCGGTTGCCGCACGGCAACGCGCGCCAGATCGAGGTCGAGCGCGACATCGCGCACGTGACCACCAGCAACGGCACCGCGAGCGTGCAGAAGGAAGTGTTCTGGGGCAAGGACCTGCTCTTTCTCGAGGCCAAGGCGCCCGGCGCGCGCATGGACATTCCCTTCTCCATCGATGCGGCCGGCCGCTACGAACTCGTCGCGCAGGTGGGCGCGGCGCCCGACTACGGCATCTACCAGGTGCTTGTCGACGGCAAGCCGGTGAGCGCGAGCCCGGGCATCGAGACCGAGCCCGGCGCCAACATCGGCGCCGGGGCAGTGATCGACGGCTACTACCGCGAGGTCTTCGTGGGCGAGGACCGGTTGATCACGTGGGCGCAGCTTGCCGCGGGTGCGCACACGGTGAGTTTCGTCTGCATGGGCCAGAACGCGCAAAGCAGCGGCTACAACCTTGGAGTCGACGGCCTCGTGATTGCCCGCGTGGCCGACGGCAGCGGCAACACGGTCACGCACGATTCGGCCACCAGCACCAATCCCGCCGACCGGCTGCGGCGCATCGGGGCGCTCGGTCCCGCGGCTGCATCGCAGATGGCGACACTCAAGAGCGCGCTCACGAATTCGAGCTCCGACGAACGCGAAGCCGCGCTCTGGGCCTTCACGCAGCTGCGCACAGCGGCGGCCCCCGCGATCCCCGCGCTCACCCAGGCGCTCCGCGATGACAGCCACGTGGCGCGCGGTCTCGCGGCGCTCGCGTTACGCGACGCCGGCCCGCTTCCCGACGCCACCCTCGACGCGCTCATGCGCGTGGTCGACACCGACGGTGATGACGATGGCGTGCGCATGATGGCCGCCAA
>JANYHJ010000131.1 GCA_025359135.1 Gemmatimonadota bacterium
TGCGCCGCTCTCGACCGCGAGTCCCGCTGCGCGCCACGCGTCAAAGCCGCCGCTCAGGTTCCGCAGCTTCGTGTAGCCGTGGGCGGCGAGCACGCTCAGCGCCACGCCGGAGCGCCCGCCGCCCTGGCACTGCAGGATGACGGGGCGGTCACGCGGGATCTCCGCCATGCGCTCCATCAGCTGCGGCAGTGGCACGAGCGTCGCACCGCCGACATGTCCCTCGGCCCACTCCGACGACTTGCGCACGTCCACGATGATGGCCGTGCCGGCCTCGAGCTCGCGTGCGGCGTCGGCCGGCTCGATCACGTTCGTCTGCGCGAGCGCGCGGCCGCTCTTGGCCCAGGCCTCGAGCGCGTCGCCGCCGAACGCGCCGACGATGTGGTCATAGCCGATGTTGCGCAGGTTGTGCGCCGCCTTGGTCACGCGCTGTCCGCGCGGTTCGTTCGCCAGCAGGTACACGGTCGAGTCGAACGGCACCACCGAGCCCGCGTACGTCGAGAAGCTCTTGCCGTACGAGATGCCGAGCGTGCCTGGCACGTGGTGCTTGTGACGCTCGGGGCTGCGGCGGATGTCGATGACCGTCGCACCGCTCGCGATCGCTTCGGCCAATCCGAATGGTGGCAGCACGGCGAGTGCCGGGAAGCCGTCGAGCGGCGGCGCCCCATCCCGATTGAGCCGCTTCATCTGCGCGAAGTACGCCGGCGGTTCCGGCTGTCCTGCGAGCACCTCGGCGACGAACGCATCTTCCGTCTTGGCGGTGAGCGCCCAGTTCACGATGCGCTCGTAGCCCAGCGTCGTGCTCGGCACCGCACCCAGCGCCTTGCCGCACGCCGAGCCCGCGCCGTGTCCGGGCCAGAGCTGGAGGTAGTCGGGGAGCTGCTTGACGCGCTGCAGTGACGCGTAGAGTGCGCGAGCGCTCGCTTCCATCGTGCCGGCCACGTGCGCGGCGCGCTCGAGCAGGTCGGGTCGGCCGACATCGCCCACGAAGATGAAATCCCCGGTGAAGACGCCGATCGGCCGGTCGGACGCGGGCAGGTCGGTGAGGAGAAAACTGACGTGCTCCGGGGTATGCCCCGGTGTGTGCATGACGTCAAAGCGCAGGTTGCCCACGCCGAAACTCGATCCTTCCTTGAGGAGCGTCACGTTGGCGTCGCCGCGGAACGCGTACTGCCAGCCCTCGCCGCCTTCATCGGAGAGCAGGAGACGTGCGCCGGTGCGGCGCGCGAGGTCGCGCGCGCCACTCACGAAATCGGCGTGGATGTGGGTCTCCGTGACATGCGTGATGCGCAGTCCCTCGGCGTCGGCCGCAGCCATGATCGCGTCCACGTCACGGTTCGGGTCGATGACGCAGGCCGTGCTCGTGGCCTGGCACCCCACGAGCCACGCGGCCTGGGCGAGCGGTTCGTCGAAGAGTCGCTTGATCAGCATCGGAGGAAGCTCACGTCAATGACCCACGAACACGCCGCGGTTCTGGAAGAGGATGAGGCCCGCCACCGCCAGCAGGACGAAGGTGAAGCCCGACTTCAATCGTGCAACCGGCACGCGCGCGGCGAGTCGGGTGCCCACCAGTATGCCGACGATGGCGACGGCTGTGAAGGTGCCCATGGCCGTCCAGTCGAGGCTCACCCGGCCCACGTATCCGGCGAACCCGGACATGGTGTTCATCGTGATGATGGCGAGCGAGGTGCCGATGGCCGCCCGCATCGGGACGCCGCCGAGCAACACGAGCGTGGGCACGATGAGGAAGCCGCCGCCGACGCCGACAAGGCCCGTCAGCACCCCAACGCCGAAGCCTGCGAGCGCCACGAGGCCCAGCGAGCGCTGCGGCAGCGCGTCGGCCGACGCCTCCTTGCCGGCGCTCCGCAGCATCGAGACGGCGGCGATCGTCATGGCGGTGCCCAGCAGGACGAGCTGCACGCGGCCGTCGAGCAGGGAGGAGAGGCGTGCGCCGGTGAACGAGCCCAGCATCGCCACGGCGCCGAAGGCGAGCGCCGTTTTCCACTGCACGTTGCCTGTGCGCCAGTGACCGATGGCGCCCACGAGGCTCGCGCATCCCACGATCGGCAGCGACATGGCAATCGCCTGCTTGGCGGGGTAGCCGAGCAGGTAGACGAGGACGGGAACCGTGAGCACGGAGCCGCCCCCGCCGATCAATCCGAGTATCAGCCCAGTCACCAACGCCGACAGGGCCGCCAGCGCGAGCGTGGACGTCGCCATTCCTTCAACGTAACATCCGTCGTGCCTCACCCATCACTCCGGGCCCTCCTTGCGGCCATCGCGCTTGCCGGCGCGCCGCTCCAAGCGCAGGACGCCCCGCCAACCGGCGCACAGAATCCGCCGAGCGTGCAGTGGGACAAGCTCACGTCCCCGCGCTTCGACATCATCTATCCGCGCGAACTCGCGGCCGAAGCGCAGCGGGCTGCGCGCCTGCTCGAGCGCATCACGCCGAGCGTGGCGCGGTCGTATGGATTGACGCCGCCGCGACTGTCGCTGGTGCTGCAGAACCAGGGCGTCATCAACAACGGCTTTGTCGCCCTCGCGCCTCGTCGTTCGGAGTGGCTCACGACGGCGCCGCAGGTGTCCGCGTTCAGCGGGCCGATCGACTGGTTCACGCTGCTCGCGACGCACGAGTACCGGCACGTGGCGCAGTTCAGCAAGATGGATCGCGGCTTCGTGGGATTTCTGGGCACGTTGTTCGGCGAGCCGGGCTGGTTGTTCGGATCGACCGTGGCGCTGCCGCCCTGGTTCTGGGAGGGCGACGCCGTGGGCGCCGAGACCGCGCTCACCCCCGGCGGCCGCGGGCGCATCCCCGAGTTCAATGTCGAGCATCGCGCGCTCACGCTCGAGAAAGGGCGCCCCGACTACTGGACGGCGTACTGGCGTTCGTATGGCCGCTTCGTGCCGGATCACTATCAGCTGGGCTACGCGATCGCGTCATGGCTGACGGTGTCGAAGGGCGCGAGCGCGGTGGACTCGATCGTGGGACGCACCGCGGATCGTGCGTGGCAGCCGTGGGGATTCAGCCGTTCGATCGCGGAAGTGACGGGGCAGGGGGTGAAGGAGACGTACGCAAGCGCGATGGATTCCCTCACGGCGCTCTGGAAGGCGCAGGTGGCGGGACTCGCCTTCACGCCGTCGACGCCGGCGCACGCACTCGATTCGGCCAACTTCGCGTGGACCGAGTTTCCGCAGTGGACGAGCGACGGCAAGCTGATCGCGCTCAGGCGCGGGCTCGACATCCTCTACGGCTTCGTGCAGCTCACCCCCGGCGACAGCACGAGGTCCGGTGAAGACCTGTTCACGCCGGCGCCGTACCAGTTCGGCGTACCACACTCGGTGGGCGGCGGACGGATCGCGTACGCGGAAATCGTCTACGACGTGCGCTGGGGCCAGCAGCAGTGGTCGGTGGTGCGCGTGCGCGACCTCGCCTCGGGACGCGAGTGGACGCTCGGGCAGGACGCGCGCTACTTCGCGCCCGCGCTCTCACCCGATGGCCAGCGCGTGGCGGTGGTGGAACAGGCGCTCAATGGCGACGCGGCCGTCGTGGTGCTCGACGCGAACACGGGGGCGGAAGTACGGCGGCTGCCCAATGCCGGCAGCGGGCAGCTGCAGGTGCCGCGCTGGGCGCCCGATGGCCAGCACCTCGTCTATGCGCGCGTCTCCAAGTCCACGGGACGCAGCCTCGTCTGGGCGGACTTGGGCGACGGCAGCGAGCGCGTCATCGTCGGTCCCACCAACGTCGCCGTCGGTGCACCGGTCACCGACGGCCGCGTGATGTTCTACGTGTCACCGCGCACCGGCACCGACAACATCTTCGCCACGAGTCTGGCCGACGGACGGACGTGGCAGGTGACGCAGCGGCCGATCTCCGCGAGTGCGCCTGCAGTGTCGCCGGATGGCCGCACGCTCGCGTTCCAGGAGATGACGGGCGATGGGCTCCGCGTCGTGACGGCAGCGCTCGACACGACGCAATGGATTCCGCTCGAGCGCAGTGTCGAGCGCGCGATGCCGTACGTGGACGCGCTCACCACCGCGCTCGGGCCCGCGCCGCAGGTCGACACGGCCGCGGCTGCGCCCTATCCCAGCGAGGCGTATCACGCCTGGCAGCACCTCATCAACTTCTACGGCGTCACCGTCGCAGCGACGCCGTTCAGTCCCGTGGCCACCGTCGCCCTCACCTCCCGCGACCTGCTCGGCACCGCCTCGCTCGCCGTGGGCGCACGCGCCAACAGCAACGAAGGCACATGGGGCGTAGGCGTGAACGGGACGTACGCGGCGTGGTGGCCGGTGATCACGGCCTCGCTCTTCCGCGACCAGCGCCAGAGCACGTACCTGCGATTGATCTCGAACCTTCCCTACGAGTTCAACTACACCTGGTCGGAGATCAACGCGTCGCTCGGCGCCACGCTGCCGTTCAACCTCACGCGCGGGCTCTACTCGACATACCTGAACCTCGGCAGCATCGTCACGGCGCGCCGCACCACCGACCAGCCGATCAACTTCCGCATCGCCTCGAGCGAGCGGTTGCTCGGCAATGGCACCTTCCTGCCAGTCACCTGGTTCGTGAGTGCGGGGCGCGGCTACCAGACCTATCGCGACCTGCAGCCTGTCTGGGGGCAGTACGCGCTCGTGGTCTATGAGCACACGCCGATCAGGCGCAGCGTGAACTCGGGAGCGTTGCTCGCCGGGCGCGGCTTCCTCTACTTCCCCGGGCTGCTGCGCCATCAGGGGATCATGGTTGAGGGCGGATACGAGCGCCAATGGGCGGGGAACTACTTCTTCTCGTCGCAGATGACCTTCCCGCGCGGCTACAGTGCGGTCTCGTTCGACAAATTCCAGAAGGTCGGCATCAACTACGCGTTCCCGCTCGACTATCCGGACGTCAACTGGTTCGGCGCCGTGCAGATCCAGCGCGTGCGCGGCAACGTCTTCCACGACTACGGCGTCGGTGATGTGCTCCCGTCGGCCGCGGTGCCGTCGTATCCTGCCGGCACGAAGACGCGCTATACGTACACCTCGAGCGGCGTCGAACTCATGGCCGACACGTATCTCTGGCAGTTTCCGGCGCCGATCGGCATCGGCTTCCGCACTGTGTACACGCACGAGGAACAGCGCGTCCGCACGAGCCTGATTCTGCAGGTGAATTTCTGATGACGTCAGGGGACGCGCCGCTCTGGTCGCCCACGCCAGAGCAGGTTGAGCGTGCGCAAGTGACGGCGTTCGCACGCGCGGTGGCAGCGGATCCATCGAGCGGTGCTTCTGCGAATGTCGCGAGCGACCACGCCGCGCTCTGGCAGTGGTCGGTGGATCACCCCGAGCGGTTCTGGCCCGCACTTTGGCGCTGGAGCAACGTTGTCGCAGAGCCGCGAATCGGCGGCGGCGATCCGTGGGAGCGCGTCGTCGACGGACTGGAGCGCATGGCGCCACCGGACGCGGAACACGGGCCGCGCTGGTTCGCGGGCGCGAAGCTCAACTTCGCGGAGAACCTGCTCAGGCACCGCGGCGCCGACGTCGCCATCGTGAGCTGGGACGAGACGGGACGACGCGCGACGCTCACGCGTGACGAACTCGCGGCGCAATGCGCGCGCATGGCGCACGCGCTCCGCGCCGCCGGTGTGCAGCCGGGCGACCGCGTGGCAGGCTTCCTGCCGAATATCCCCGAGGCAATTGTCGCAATGCTCGGCGCCGCGTCGGTGGGCGCCGTCTGGAGTTCATGCTCCCCGGACTTTGGCGCCAAGGGCGTGCTCGACCGCTTCGGCCAGATCGCGCCCACGGTGCTCGTGGTGGCCGACGGTTACCGGTATGCGGGCAAGGTCATCGACTGCCGGGCGCGCGTGCGCGAGATCGTGGCGTCACTGCCGGAGGTGAAGCATGTGGTGGTGGTGCCGTGGCTCGGAAGCGCGATCCCCAACGGCGTGGCCTCGGTCAGCGATCCGTTGGGTGGGATTCCGCGTGCGGTTCCGTGGGACGAGTTCCTGCAGTCATCGAAGCCGGCGCCAGCCGAACGGTTCACGCGGCTCCCGTTCGATCATCCGCTGTACATCATGTATTCGAGCGGCACGACCGGGTTGCCCAAGTGCATGGTGCACGGCGCCGGCGGCACGCTGCTTCAACACCTCAAGGAACACCAGCTCCACGGCGACCTGCGCGCCGAAGATCGCATCTTCTACTTCACCACGTGTGGATGGATGATGTGGAACTGGCTCGTGAGCGCGCTTGGCGTGGGTGCGACCGTGGTGCTCTACGATGGTGCGCCACTCGCGCCCGATGCGGCGCAGCTCTGGCGCATGGCGGAACACGAACGCGTCACCGTCTTCGGCACGAGCGCCAAGTACCTCGCGCTGCTCGAGAAGGAGGGCGTGAAGCCGCGCGAACGGTTCGACCTCACGCACTTGCAGGTGTTGCTCAGCACCGGCAGTCCGCTCGCGGCGCACTCGTACGACTTCGTCTACCGCGACATCAAGGAGGGCGTGCGCTTGTCGTCCATCTCCGGCGGCACCGATCTCATCTCGTGCTTTGCGCTCGGGAGCCCGGTGCTGCCCGTGTGGCGCGGCGAACTGCAGACGCGTGGGCTCGGCATGGCCGCCCAAGTCTGGCGCGACGACGGTACGTCATGCGCCCCGGGTGAACTCGGCGAACTCGTCTGCACGCGCCCCTTTCCCAGCATGCCCGTGGCTTTCTGGGATGATGCCGGTGCGTCCAAGTACCGCGCCGCGTACTTCGAGACGTATCCGAACACCTGGCGCCACGGCGACTGGGCGGCCATCACCGCGCACAACGGTCTCGTCATCCACGGACGCAGCGACGCCACGCTCAACCCCGGCGGCGTGCGCATCGGCACGGCGGAGATCTACCGGCAGGTTGAGCAGCTCGACGAGATCGTCGAGTCGCTGGTGGTCGGACAGGACGTCGTCAACGGCCCCGACGTGGACACGCGCGTCGTGCTCTTCGTGCGCCTGCGCGCGGGCGCCGAGCTGGACGACGCGCTGCATGCGCGCATCCGTCAGCAGATCCGCGCGAACACGAGTCCGCACCATGTGCCGCGCGTGATCGTCGCCGTGGCCGACATTCCGCGCACGCGTTCGGGAAAGATCACCGAGCTCGCCGTGCGCGAGGTGATCCACGGGCGCGCGGTCAAGAACGTGGAGGCGCTCGCGAATCCCGAGGCGCTGGAATTGTTCCGAATGCTGCCCGCGTTGGCCACCTGACGGGGGCCGCACGCGCCATGTCCGACCCGCTGACCTTCCTGCGCGCCCTCACCGATTCCAACTTCTTGCACGACGCTACGCCGGTCCAACCCTTGGAGATCACCGTGATGTTCACGCGCGACCATGCACGTCTCGCCGCTACCATGTTCGCCGTTGCCGCGCTCGTCGCCTCGGCCGTGCCCGCGCGCGCCGCGTTCCACATGAGGCTGACCAAGGCCGAGCCGGCCCAGGATGCAGCGCTCGCGGTTTCTCCCGAGGCCGTTCGCCTCTGGTTCTCGGAGCCGGCGGAGGCGGCGACGTCGAAGATCGGCGTGAGCGGTCCGGGCGGCTCCGCAGCGCTCGATGCGGTCACGCGCGACCCGATCAAGGGCGCACCGCTCGTGGCCAAGGTGACGAAGCCGTTGGCCGAGGGCGCGTACGTGGTGAGTTGGAAGGCGATGTCGAAGGATGGCCACGTGGTGAGCGGTTCATACGGCTTCAAGGTGGCGGCGAAGAAGTGATGCTGCTGCTACCCAGCGGCACGCTGGCGCGCGTGCTGGTGAATGGCGCGCTGGTGGTCATGCTCGGCGAGTGGGTCACGGGCTGGGTTGTCACGCATGCCGCAGCCGGCCCCGTGGCGCGCGGGCGCCGCACGGCGGCGGCTGCATGGGCGCTCTTGCTCGCGGGATGCGTGATGCATTGCGCCGAACATCTCAGCGACCTCGAACTCGGATGGAACGCGGCCGGACTCCACGCGCTCGTGCTCGAAACGGCATGGGGACACGCATGGCTCGCACTCACGTCGTGCGCAGCGGTCGCGCTGCTGTTCGTTGCGCTCACGGACAAGCGGTGGGTGCGCGGCTCGCTGGCGGTCGTGGCGGCAGTGCTTGTTGGTGGGCTCGGCCACGCTGCGGCCGATGAGCGGTGGCCGCTGTTCGCGCGAGTGGTTGACGCCGTGCACGTGCTGGCCATGGGAGCGTGGGCGGGCGGACTCGCGGGGGTCGCATGGTGGGCGCGCGGCGTTGCCGATGACGCGAGTGTGCGGGGATGGCGCACCTTCAGTCGCGTCGCACTGGTGGCTGCGCCGCTCGTGATCTGTACCGGCCTCGGCGCGACGGCGCTGCGCGTTCAGGATCCGTCGGCCTTCCTGACATCGTCGTGGGGACAGTGGCTGATGGCCAAGTCCGCACTCGTCGTGGCGGCGCTCGGTCTTGGCTGGCGTCACAAGCGTGCGCTCGCGCGTGACGCCGCACCAGCGGAGGGATCGCTCAAGCTCGAACTCGCGACGATGGTGTTGGTGGTGCTCGCGACCGGAGCGCTGACGGGGAGCCCGCCGCCGGGGGAGTAGTTCGACCGCACCCGCGCGCACGCCCGCGTGCGTTGCGCCGCGCGCGGCGTGACGACGCCGAGACGGCGAGGGCGTAGTTTGCGACATGCCCACCGCCACTCAGAACGCTCGCGTGACGTCTCGGTCGCTGGCAAGCGTGCGCCGCACCGCCACTCGCGTCGCCAATCACGCAGTCATTCGCACTGCCGGACTCGCGACCGTCGCGGCGCTCATCTCCCTCGCCGAAATCGGCGCCCAAGCCGTCGCGCCCACGCCCGGCGTGCTCCGTCTCGCACCGGCGATTCCACGAGCTGGCCAACCGGTGCAGGTGAGCTACGATGCGTCGCCGTCGCTCGCTGGCAGGAAGGCGCTCGTGCTGCGCGCCGCTGTCTTCGGCGGTGCAGGGGCGGGACGCGACCTGAGCGCGCTCACGCTCGCGACGCTCACGCCGAGCACCGCGGGAAAGTTCAAGGGACAATTCGTGGCACCGGCCAACGCGACGCTTCTACGCATGGCCGTCGAGACGGAATCAGGAGACGCCACCGACCGGAACGGGGACGGGTACTTCGACGCGGTGCTCGCCGGTGCGGACGGGCGTCCCAACTACGATGGACTCTGGTGGTCGGCCGTCTGGGCGCGCGTGCGCGCGACGGCCGCGGGCGGCTCGGCCGTGGTGACGCTGCGCGCGCGCATCGATTCCGTGGCGACGCTCTATCCCGAGCGCGCTGGCGGTTGGCGTCTCCGCGCCACCGGCACCGCTTCCACCGCCGAGCGTGACGAACGTGCCAGCCGCGTGGTCGCGCTCGATCAGCGCCTCGCGAAGGAGGCGACGCCCAACCTCGCCGACGCCAACGAACTCGCGAACATGGCTGACGAAGTCGGTCGGGGCGACGTCGCCACCAAGTGGCGCGACCGGATCATCGCCGATTCGCTGCGCACCGATCCGGTGAGCCGGAATGTCTGGTACCTGGAGGCGAGCCGACGTGCGGCGCCCGCGATGGCCCGCGGCGAAGCGACCCCGCTGCTCGTGCGCGCGGTCGGGCAGTGGCAATCATCCGCGGCAACGACGCTCAACCTGCGTCTCACCGAGAGCGGCGTGCGGATGGCGCTCTCGGCGCTCGATACCGGCAAGGCCCGCCTCTGGTATGACCGCTGCGGCGCTGCGTGCACGCTCTCCTTTCCCGCGACGGCCAAGGGCGCGGTGCTCGACTTCCTCATCGGGCGCGCCCAGCGCATCCGTGGCACGCGCATCATCGGCAGCGAACGACCGCTGGGGATCACGCTGGCCGAGGCCGCGGCGGTGGATACGAGCGTGCGCGCGCGGTTGGTGGCGGGACACGCGGAGCTGCTCACCGCGGCCGCGCGATTGAAGGACGCAGCGGCGGCGCGCGAGGCCCTCAAGGCACTCGCGCCGGACGGAGCGAGCAGGTCGCCGGTGGTCGAGGGGCTCGTGTTCAGCGCACGGGCGCACCTGGCGATGGTGGCGCGGAAGGGGTGAGGACCGCGACCGCCGCGACGCGCCACTCGTAGCAATGCGGGTGCTCGACGCCTGGCGGGACGCGCATCTGTAAGCTTTCGCGTTCGAGCGGCATCAGGGGAGTGAGATGACCACGCCGCTGCCTGCACCACAGTCGCTTGTCGAGCGTTTGCGCGCCGCCGATGCCGATGCCCTCACCGAAGTGTATCGGCGGGAAGGCGCCGTGCTGCTGCGCACGGCAACCTGGATGCTGGGCTCGGCGAGCGATGGCGAGGACCTCGTGCAGGACCTCTTCGTCGGCCTTCCCGACGCCATCGGTTCGTGTCGGGGAGACGGAGAGCTCGGCGCTTGGCTGCGCCGCATCGTCGTGCGCATGGCGCTCATGCGCCTGCGGTCGGAGCGTCGGCGGCGCGAGTCACCTGTGGCCGCAGCCGAGGCAGTGCCAATGCGTGACGGCGGAGCGAACGCGATCGTGGCGCGTCTCACGCTCGATCAGGCGTTGCGCGCGCTTCCCGACGAACTGCGCGTCGTCTTCGTGCTCAAGGAAATCGAGGGGTTTGCGCACGCCGAGATCGCCGCACGACTCGGCATCGGCGTGAACGCCGCCCAAGTCCGACTTCACCGCGCGCGACGCACGTTGCGCGCCCTCCTGGAGAGCGCCTCATGACCCTGCTCGACCGACACCCGGATGCTGCCGCGCTCACGCGCGCGACGGACGACGCCCTGACTGAGGAGGAGCACGCGAGCGTGAGCGCGCACGTGGCGGAGTGCGTCGCGTGCGCCGAGGACGTCACGGCGGCGCGCGCGCTGGCGATGCGCGTGCGACTGGCGCCCGTCGACGCGGCGCCGCGTTCGGTGATCGACGGAGCGCTGGCGCGCCGGCGCGCGGGAGAGCGGGTGCTGTTGCCCGTCTCGGACGTGGAGGGGGAGGCCATCGTTGCGGATTCGATGACGGCCTCGAGTGCGGTCTCGCTGGTGATCACGCGGCCCTTGCGTCGGCATACGGGCGCCATGCTCGCCGCCGCGTCGCTGGCGCTCGCGACGGTCGGCGCGTGGGCGCTTCTCTCCCCGCGGGGGCTCGACGCCGCGCCGCCAACCGAGCGGCTGCGCGTCGTCTCGGGTCGCGCGCAGGCCGGGCAGACGGTGGAGGTCGAGTACGCAGCGCTGCCCGCGCTGGCCGGCCGCGAATCGCTCGTCGTGCGCGGCTACTCTCGATCGGAAGGCGCTGGATCGCCCGTCCGGTGGCATGACCCATTGCTCGTGTTGCATCGCGACGCGGCGCGTCGCTTCCGCGGTGCATTCACCTGGCCGTCGGCCGCCGTGCTCACCGTCGCCGTGGAGTCCGCCGACGGGGCCGTCGTCGATGCCAACGATGGCGACCTGGTGGATCTGCTCGCGACCGATGGAGCCGGTGATGCGACCTTCGATGCGCTCGTGACGAGTGCGCTTCGCGGCGACCAGCGCTTCGGCACGCCGGGCGGGCGAACGGATGCGCCGGCGCTGCGCGCTCGAGTGGCCGAACTCGAACGGCGCTTCCCCGACCGAGTGGAGAGTTGGGCGCTCGCGGCGATGCACGCCCATTCGCCCACACTCTGGGACGCGTGGTTCGGCGCCTTCGCGCGTCGCACCCGTGCGCTCGAGCGACTCGATCGGGAACTCGGCAACGCACCCGCCGTGCCGGCGCGCGCCAAGCGGGCGATGCTCTCGCTTGCCCGTGCCCAGGAAGAGCCGGAGGTGGCCGCCGAGTGGGCGCGGCGTGTCGGCGGTGACACCGCGATGAACCCGTATGCGGATCGCGAGCGACGTGTCGCCGGCATCGTGCAGTCTCGCGACCTTGGCGCAGCGCGCTCTTTCCTGCGCGATTCGCTCCATTCCGCATTCGACTACTTCCTCGCGGTGCGTTTCGGGACCTTCGACCGGCTCGGCGCCCCCGGTGACCATGCGCCGCTCGTGCCGTGTGCGGAACTGCAAGGCGCGTTCGTTCGGTCACACAGTCTCGACACGGCGCCGCGCCGGCCGCCGGGTGTGACGGGTGCGGCTTTCGCCAGCTGGCGCAACCTCGTCTGGGCGAGGCAGCAGCAGGTCGCCTCGCAGTGCGGCGTTTCATACCCCGAGCGCATCGCGCGCTACAACGCCTGGGCCCGCTCGACGACCTCCCCCGATTGGGCGGCGCTTCGCGCGATCTATCGCTCGCCCATCGAGCCGTAGGAACCGGCGACGGGGCCCGAACGGCCCGTCGCCGCTCTCCGGACGACGTATATTGCGGCATGGTCCCCCGCGCCCCCTCCCTGATTTCCGCCGACGGCATCATCGGCGTGGAGTGGTCGCGCTGGTGGAGGTCCGCGCGCACGGGCGCGCGCGGCGACTGACGGATTCTCCCGGTCCGGGGCTCGGCACGTTGAGTCCCGGACCGGTGCCACGTTGTACCGGATGACCGCCCGTCCCGGGCGCCCGGTCCCACACCGTCACCTTGGGCCAGTGCCAACCGGCCCTTCCGAGGCTCCCACCATGGCCACCAGCAGCGCTCCCGCTCCCGCGCAGGCGCACGACACCTTCCCGATCAACGGGACGGACTACATCGAGTTCTACGTGGGCAACGCCAAGCAGGCGTCGCTCTACTACCAGAATGCGTTCGGCTACGAGCTCGTCGCCTACCGCGGCCCCGAGACCGGGGTGCGCGACCGCGCGAGCTACCTGCTCAGCCAGGACAAGATCCGCTTCATGATCACCTCGCCGCTCGGGCCCGAGGGGCCGATCGCCGCACACATCGCGAAGCACGGCGACGGCGTGCGCGACCTCGCCTTCTGGGTCGACGACTGCCGCGATGCGTGGGCCAAGGCCGTCGAGCGCGGCGCGACGTCGGTGCAGGAACCGACCGTGATCGCCGACAAGGACGGCGAGATCGTGATTGCGGCCATCGCCACCTACGGCGACACGATCCACTCGCTCGTCGAGCGCAAGAACTACAAGGGCGCGTTCATGCCGGGCTTCCGCGCCGCCAAGTCCGCCGTCGCCATCAAGCCAGTCGGCCTCAAGTACGTCGACCACTGCGTCGGCAACGTCGAGCTCGGCAAGATGAACGAATGGGTCGGTTTCTACGAGCGCGTGCTCGGTTTCTTCAACCTCCTCACCTTCGACGACAAGGACATCAGCACCGAGTACTCGTCGCTCATGTCCAAGGTGATGAGCAACGGCAATGGCCGCATCAAGTTCCCGATCAACGAGCCGGCCTCGGGCAAGAAGAAGTCGCAGATCGAGGAGTATCTCGACTTCTATCGCGGCCCCGGCGTGCAGCATATCGCCATCGCCACCGACGACATCATCGCCACCGTCACGGACCTCAAGGCGCGTGGCGTCGAGTTCCTCAACACGCCAAGTTCATACTACGCGGAGCTGCAGGGGCGCGTGGGCAAGATCGACGAGCCGCTCGACGTGCTCGAGAAGCTCGGCATTCTCGTGGACCGTGATGACGAGGGCTACCTGCTGCAGATCTTCAGCAAGCCGGTACAGGACCGCCCGACGCTCTTCTACGAGATCATCCAGCGCAAGGGCGCCAAGGGATTCGGCAAGGGCAACTTCAAGGCGCTCTTCGAGTCCATCGAACGCGAGCAGGAACTGCGGGGGAATCTCTAGCGCATGCCCTTCTACCACACGCTCGGCCAGATCCCGCGCAAGCGACACATCGTCTTCCGCCGTCCGGACGGTGGCCTCTACGCCGAGGAGCTGATGGGCCACGAGGGCTTCGTCGGCACGTCGAGTCTCCTGTACCACACGCATCCGCCCACGACGGTCAAGAGTGCGCGCAAGGTGCGCGACGACAAGTGGGAAGCGGACGAGGGAACGTCACTGCGCCATCGCCACTTCCTCACGAGTCGGACGCGGAAGGGCGGCAGCGCGACGATGGACCGCATCCCGCTCCTGTTCAACAACGACATCAAGATGGCGTACGTCGAACCCGACGTGACCGACCCGCACTTCTTCCGCAACTCGCAGGCGGATGAAGTGGTCTATGTGGTCGAGGGCGAGGGGACGCTCGAGTCCGTGTTCGGCGACCTCCCGTACAAGAGCGGCGACTACGTGGTGATCCACCGGAACATCACGCACCGCTGGACGCTCGACGCGTCGAAGGGACCGGCCAAGTTCCTCGTCATGGAGAGCGCCGGGCACATCCGCTTTCCCAAGCGCTATCGCAACGAGTTCGGCCAGCTGCTCGAGGGTGCGCCATTCTCCGAGCGCGACATCCGCTGCCCACAGTCGCTCGCGCCGCGCAACGAGATGGGCGACTTCCCGATCTACGTCAAGCAGTACGACGCGATCAACGAACTGATGCTCGACCACCATCCGTTCGATGTGGTCGGCTGGGACGGCTACTTCTATCCGTGGGCGTTCAACATCCACGACTTCGAACCGATCGTCGGGCGCATTCACCAGCCGCCACCGGTGCACCAGACGTTCCAGGGCGACGGCTTCGTGATCTGCTCGTTCTGCCCGCGACCGTACGACTTCGACCCCGAGGCGATTCCGGCGCCGTACAACCACAGCAACGTGGACTCGGACGAGGTGCTCTTCTATGCCTCGAGCGAATTCATGAGCCGCAAGGGGATCGAGTACGGGTCGATCACGCTGCACCCGGACGGCCTGCCGCATGGTCCGCACCCGGGCCGCGCCGAGGCGAGCATCGGCGCCAAGGCGACGAACGAGTTGGCGGTGATGATGGACTCGTTCCGTCCGCTCAAGGTGGCGAAGGCCGCGATGGCGATCGAGGATCCGAAGTACCACCAGAGCTGGCTCGACGCGACGCACGCCGCGTTCAGCCCGCCGACGTCGTAGGG
>JANYHJ010000083.1 GCA_025359135.1 Gemmatimonadota bacterium
CCGAAGGTGGACGCGCCGCCGCCCGCCGTCCCGGCCCACGTGCCCTCTTCGGACGCACGCGCCCGGTCCGTGCTCACCTCGATCCGCGTTTGCGTGCGGACATAGCGCATCGACGTGTCGCTCCGCCACTGGCCCGCCATGCTCGCCAGGTACTGGTCGCGGTTGTCGTAGTGCTTGCCCGTGCTCGTCGTCACGCGCATGTCGGCCCGCAGCGATGACGCGAACGCCACCGAATCGTGCAGGGCGATCGCCTGGTTGCTGAGCGCACGCACGTTGCGGACGCCCGTGGTGTCGGACGGCGTCGAGACGATCGCGATCCGGTCGCCCGCCGCATTGATCGAGACCCGTGCGAGTCCCTGCAGCTCCGGGTCGCTGAAGGTCGCGACCGCGCGCCAATCCGTGTCCACCTTCGGATCAAACGCCCAGACCGTGTTGCCCGCCGCCTCGAGCACCACGCCGCCGGGCGCGGCCGAATGCCAACCGACGTTGGCGCGACTCTTCACGAGTCGCGTGAACGTCTTCTTGTCGATGTCGTAACGCTCGAGCCAGGGCGTGCCGGCCGAGTCGTCGCGAATCACGGTCACGGCGCGCGCCCCCGGCACCGGCACGGGCTGGGCGCGGATGTGCTCTCCGACGCGCGTGACCACGTGGGTGCGCAGGTCCTCGACGAGGAAGCCGCGCGACGACTCGTTGACGTAGAACGCGATCGTGCGCGCGTCGACGTACGCGTAGTAGCCGAGGTGATCCGCCTTGGCCATGAGCGAATCGGGCGTGCCGTCGGGACGGTAACGCCAGAGCCGCGTGCCCAGCCCCGCTTCCTCGCGCAGCACGGTGATGAAACCGTTGCCGGCGGGCTTGGGGCTGTATTCGTTCTCGGGCTCGTGCGAACGCCGCACGATCGGTGAGCCGTCGAGGGCGGTGCGATAGATGTCGAACTGCCGCCCGTCGCGTCCCGACACGAAGAGCAACGAGCGGCCGTCGGCGTCCCACCACGGATGGTTGTCGTAGCCCGGACTCTTCGATGCGTTGGTGAGCGCGCCGATCGCGAACTTTCCGCCGCTCAGGTCGAGGGTCGCCGTAAAAATTTCGGTGTCGGGACCCTGCGCGCGCGCCGTGAGCGGACCCGCGACCATCGGCAGCGCGGCGAGGCAGAGCAGGGCGAACGTGCGGCGCATCAGCGTAGCCTCAGCCGTCGCGCAAGCGGGCGGCGAGTTCGGCGTCGAGCGCGCTGTCGGGCGCGCGCGGTGCACTGGTGGACGTGGCCGCGCGCGCGAGGTCCTGCGCGTCGCGGCGGCGGCGGATGAACGCGGTGAGCAGCAGGCCACCGACGAGCACGAGTCCACCGGGCATGACCCACGCAAGCAGGCCGAACCCCGAGCGCTCGGGCGCCGACTTGATCACGTCGCCGTAGGTGACGGACAGTTCCTTCATCACCTGTTCGCGCGACGCGCCCGCATCGAAGCGCGCCCGGATGGCGCGACGCAGCGAGTCGGCGGCGAGGCTCGGGCAGTTGGTGAGGATGAGGCCCGGGCAGAACGGGCTCATGATCTGGTCGATGAGCTCCGCGGCCCGTGGGTTGATCTGACCGGTGGCAAGTTGCGCGCTCGGTGTCGACGGCGCCGTCGTTGCGTGCGCCCCCGCGCTCGGCGTCGAAGGCGTTGCCGTCACCTGCGCAGCTGCACTCGCTGCGGACACGCATGCGACCACGAGCGCGCAACGCAGCAGCCGGGCGGCGCGCATCATGAGTTGCCCGCCTCGCGGGACCAGCGGAAGAACATCACCGTCATGACGCCGAAGACGATCGCCGAGCCCGCCAGTTCCATGATGCCGCCGGCAATCTTGATGTCGTCCAGCGCGGAGAGCCCCGACATCGGTGGCGCCAGCTCGTACACGCCGTACATCGGGTAGTCGCGGATCAGCATCGCGATCGCGATGCCCGTGTGGAAGATGGTGCCGAGGAAGAGATAGAGCAGCTTGGATCCGCCACCGAACCAGGCGCGC
>JANYHJ010000226.1 GCA_025359135.1 Gemmatimonadota bacterium
GCTCTTCGACAGCGGACAGTTCACGCCGGAGATGCTCGAAGCGCTCCGCGGCGAGGGCGATGAGGACGCGCAGGCCAAGCTCGCGAAGATGCTCGACGAGCTCATCCAGCGGCTCGTGGCCGAGGGGTACCTGAACCTCGAGACGCCGCCGATGATGCCCGACTCGCACCAACCGGTCACGGGCAAGGGCTCGCTCGCGCAGGCCGCCGCCAAGGACGTCCAGTTCAACCTCACCGTGAAGGGCATCGACTTCCTCGGCTACAAGACGTTGCGCCACCTGCTCGGCTCGCTCGGCAAGGCCAACTTCGGCAGTCACGACACCCCGTACCTGGCCACGGGCGTCGAGGCGGACGGGTGGAGCAAGCCGTACGAGTTCGGCGACGTGCTCAACCTCGACGTCAACGAGACGCTCAAGAACACGCTCACGCGCACCGGGTCGCTCGAGGTCCCGATGGACCTCGACTATCCGGACCTGATGGTGCGGCAGGCGGAGTACCGCTCGAGCTGCGCCACCGTGCTGATGCTCGATTGCTCGCACTCGATGATCCTCTACGGCGAGGACCGCTTCACCCCCGCCAAGAAGGTCGCGCTCGCGCACCTCATCCGCACGCAGTTTCCCGGCGACTCGATCAAGGTCGTGCTTTTCCACGACTCGGCCGAGGAGATCCCGATCGCGTCGCTGGCCAAGGCGCAGGTCGGTCCGTACCACACGAACACGCGCGAAGGGCTCAAGCTCGCGCAACGGCTGCTGATGGCGCAGAAGAAGGACATGCGCCAGATCGTGATGATCACCGACGGGAAGCCGAGCGCGCTCACGATGCCCGACGGTCGCATCTACAAGAACTCGATGGGGCTCGATGCGAGCGTGATCGCCGAGACGCTGCGCGAAGTAGCCAACTGCCGGAAGGGCGGCATCGTCATCAACACCTTCATGCTCGCGCGCGACCGCGCGCTCGTCGAGTTCGTGAAGGAGATGTCCGCGATCAGCCGCGGCAAGGCCTACTTCACGAACACGATGACGCTCGGGCAGTTCATCCTGATGGACTTCCTCAAGCGGAAGACGAAGACCGTCAGCTGAGGCTTGGAACGGCGAGCGGTAGCACCGCCGCGGCCCGTGCGCGCTTGCCGTCGGACTCGAGTGGTGGAATCAGCTTGTACATCACGGGCGTCACGAGCCGCGCGAGCAGCGTGGAGCTGATGAGCCCGCCGATGATCACCGACGCGAGCGGCGAGTAGAGCGCCGAACCCTGCAGCGCGAGCGGCAGCAGTCCACCGATGGCGGTGAGTGTCGTGAGCACGATCGGGACGAAGCGGATCTTGCCCGCCTTCTCCACGGCCTCATCGAGCGGCAGTCCTTCGTCCTCGCGCAGTTGGTTGGTGAAGTCCACGAGCAGGATCGAGTTCTTGATCTCGATGCCGATGAGCGCGACGAAGCCGATGATGGCGGTGAACGAGAGCGAATACCCTCCGACAAACAGCGCCGCGATGCCGCCCACCACGCCGAGCGGAATGACCGAGGCGACGATGAGCATGCCGCGGAACGTCTTGAACTCGAGCACGAGGATGGCCAGGATGCCGAACGTGGCGACAAGTATGGCCGCGCCCAGTCCGCCGAAGCTTTCCTGTCTCGATTCGATTTCGCCGGCGGCCACGAGCGCGTAGCCGCGCGGCAACTCCCACTTGGCGAGCTTGGCGAGAATCGCGCGCGTCACCTTGTCGGTGTTGTAGCCGGTGGCGACGTCGCTCGTGACGGTCACCGAGCGATCACCGTCGACGTGCTCGATCACCGGTGGTGACGCCTCGAAGCGCATCGACGCCAGTTGGTCGAGCGGCACGAGGCTCCCCGTCACGCTCGGCACGAAGGTGCGCTTGAGCGCTCCGAGCTCCGCGTGGGCACCGCGCGGGAGGCGCACCGTGATGTCGTACTCCTGTCCGTCGTCGGCACGGATCGTGCCGGCGCTGAGTCCCGCGAGCGCGAGCCGCACGGTGCGATCGACTTCCACCGTGGGAACGCCGAGCAGGCCGGCCTTGGCGCGGTCGATGTCGAGCTTGAGGTCGGTGCGGGAGACGCGCACCGGGTTGACCACCGATCGCGTGCCGGGCACGGACGCCATCTCGCCCTCCAGCTTCGACGCCAGCGTGCGCAGCGTGTCGAGGTTGGTGCCGCGGATGCGCAGCGCGATCGGCGCATCGACCGGCGGCCCGTTCTCGAACTCCTTGACCTCGATGCGCGCGCCGGCGTACTGGTCGAACCGCGTGCGCAGCGAGTCGTACCAGAGCGGCGTGCGCTTCGGGTCGAACTGGTCGATGAGCACGAAGAGCTCGCCGACGTTGGCGCGCTCGTTTCGCGCCCAGATGTTGTAGTAGACCTGCGGATTGCCCCTGCCGATGTTGGCGTAGACGTGCGTCACGTGCGGATTGGCGAGCAGCGTGCGCTCGACCGTCGCCACCGCCTTCTCCGTAGCCGCGAGCGACGCGCCCTCGGGCGCCTCGACCGTCACGCGGAACTGCGGCGTACCCGCCTTGGGAAAGAGCGAGAAGCCGATCACGGGCACGAGCGCCAGCGACCCGGCAAAGAGCGCGACCGCGCCACCGAGCACGAGCGCCGGACGCGCCAGCGCCGCATGCAGCCAGCGGGCGTAGGTGAGGTCGATGGCGCGATTGAGCCACTGCAAGGCGCGGTTGCCGTGCGGATCCTCGTCGCGCTTGAGCACGATGCTCGAGAGGAACGGAATGATCGTGAGCGACACGAGCAACGACGCCAGGATCGTGAACACCACCGCCGCCGGCATCACGCGGATGAACTTGCCCGGTCCGCCGGGCAGCATGAGCAACGGCACGAACGCGAAGATGAGCGTCGCGGTGGTGCCGATGACCGCAACGCCGATCTGGCGCGTGGCCTCGATCGCCGCCTCCGCCCGCGAGCGGCCCTCGCGCAGGAAGCGGCTGATGTTCTCGACCACCACGATCGAGTCGTCCACGAGCAGGCCAAGCGCGATCACGAAACCCACGATCGACATCTGGTTGATCGTGAAGCCCGTCGCCTTGAGCAGTGTCACGCCGATCGCCAGCGAGAGCGGTATCGAGACCATGACGATGGCCGAGGCGCGGAAGCCGAGCGGCAGCAGCGTCACGAGCACGAGCAGGATCGCGATCGCGAAGTCCTCGCCGAGCCGCGAGATTCGCGCCTGCACATTCTTCGCCTGGTCGAAGCCGTGCTTGAGCGTCATCGACGCCGGCAGCGTGGCGGCCTGCGCATCCAGCTCCTTCCACGCGGCGGCGCGCACCGCGAGGATGTTCTCCTTGTCCTTCATCACCGCCGTGACCCAGATGGCGCGCTTGCCGTTCAAGCGTGTCGTCACCACCTGTTCGGCGTAGCTCCAGTCGACCTTGGCCACGTCGCCCACGCGCACGGTGGCGCCGTTCGCACCGGCGATGACCGTGTTGCGCACTTCATCCGGATTGCGATACGAGCCGCTCGTCTTGACGTTGAACTTGCGGAGCCCCGCATCGACCGCGCCGCCGGGAATGTTGAGCGCCTCGCCGCCGATGGCCTGCATCAGTTGCGACACCGGAATGCGCAGCGCCGAGAGCTTGCCCAGATCGAGCGCGACTTCGACTTCGCGCTTCGGATAGCCCCAGAGCTCGGCCTTCTTGATGCCCGGCACGCGCTCGAGCGCGTCGCGCATCGTGCGCGCGCGCGCATCGATCTCGTGCCACGGCGCCGTCTCCGAGACGATGGCCGCCTGCAGGATGTTGACGTCGGCCGCGCTCGTCTTGTCCACCGTCAGGCGCACGATGCCCTGCGGCAGTTGCGGGCGCAGCGCGTTCACTTCGCGCACCACCTCGTCGTACTTCTTGTCCGGGTCCACCTCGAACTCGAACTCGACGCGGATGAAGGCGAGGCCGTCCTCCACCTGCGAGCGCACCTTCTTGATCCCCTCGAGGCCGCGCACGCGCTTCTCGATCGGATCGACCACGAGCTGCTCGATGTCGGTAGGGCTCGCGCCTGGATAGACCGCCACGATCGGGAAGACCGGGAACGGGAAGGTCGGATCCTCGGCGCGCGGGATCGTGATCAACGACCAGGCGCCGGCGGCCAGCAACGCAACGAACGCGACGATCGTGAACTGGACGTTCTTGACGGAGAATTCGGCGATTTTCATCGGAGCCTCACCGCGCCTTGCGCTCGGCGGCGCTGACGACGCGCACCGATGCACCGTCGACGAGCCGCGTTGCGCCCTCGACGACGACCCGGTCGTCGGCCTTCACGCCGCCCGAGAGCGCCACAAAGCTTCCATCGAGGAACGCGACGCGCACGCGGCGCCGTTCGGCGCGCACGCCATCGGTGGAGAGTACGAAGACGGTCGCGGAATCGGCATCGGCCTCGAGCAGCGCGCCCACCGGCACGAAGGCGAAGCGACCGGCGGCGCGCACCTGGATCTCTGCGCTGCCGATGAGGCCCGACGCGAGCGCGTGACGTCCCGGCGCCACCGAGAGCTCCGCTTCGTACGTGCCGGCGCCTGGCGAGGACACCGCGGCCACGCGCAACACGCGCGCTTCGAACTGTTCGCCCGGATAGGCGTCGAAGTGCACGAGCGCACGGTCACCGGTGTTCACGCGTACCGCCTCGCGGTCTGCGAGCCCGACGCGGAGCACGAGGCCCGAGGCGTCGTGGCGCAGCATCACGACCGGCTGTCCGGGCGACACCAACTGATGCGCCTCGACCGAGCGCTTGAGCACCGTGCCGGCGAACGGCGCGCGGATGACGGCGTACTGCCGGTTGAATTCCACGATCCGGAGGTTCGAGGAGGCGACGTCGAGACCGGTGGTCGCATCCTGCAGTTGCTCGAGCGTCGCCACTGAATCCTTGTAGAGCGACTTGACGCGCTCGAGGTCGCGTGCCGACTTGTCGCGCCCCTGCCGTGCCTTCTCGACTTCGGCGCCGATTTCGGTGGGCGACAGTTCCGCGAGCACTTCACCTTCGCTGACGTGCTGGCCGCTTTCCACGCGGGCCTTCTCGACGACGCCGCCGATCTTGAAGGCGAGCGTGACTTCTTCCTTGGCTGCGAGCAGCCCCGAGCCGAGCACGGGCGCAGCGGCTGCGCGTTCATTCGCGCTGGCGACCTCGACGGGAATGTTGGCTTCGGGTGCGCGCGGTGCGGCGTTGCCTTCGGCGCAGGCGGCGAGGGCGAGCATCGCGACGGTGAGGTTGCGCGACATGCGCTGGAGGAGGGGAACGGAGGGCGGGAGAGGTGCGGGGAGAGGAGACACAGAGGAAGCGGAGGCGTGCGAAACGCGGCGGGTCACGGGACGTTCCTCGGGTAGAGCGCAGCGGCACGATCGAGCTGCACGCGGCGCACGCGATAGTCGCTTTCGGTGAGAATGCGGTTGAACGACGCGCTGGTGAGCGCGTTGCGGGCGTCGAGGAGCTCCAGCATCGGGGCCATGCCCTGTGCGTAGCGCTTGTCGACGAGCTCGTACGACTTGCGCGCCGCCGCCACGCGATCGCCGGCCGTGACGATCGCGCGACGCGCGAGGTCCGCCGCGGCCCATGCCTGCCGCACCTCGAGGGCCACGCCGAGCGCGGCCTGCTCCGACTGCACGGCCAGCCGGCGCTCGTCGAGGCTCGCCTGCGAGAGTTTGGCGGCGTCCTGCGTGCCGTTGAAGAGATTCCAGCTCGCGACCACCGACGCGTTGGTGAAGGTGTTGCTGCCGCGGAAGTCGTACTTGTTGCCCTGGATGCCGTAGTCCACGGCCACGCTCACGGTGGGAAGGAAGCTGCCCATGGCGAGTTGCCGCGCGCCGTCGGCGGCCTGGCGCGACCACTCGAGCTGGCGCAGTTCCTCGCGCCCCTGCCGGGCCGACGACATCGCGACGTCGAGCGACGGCATCTCGCCGATGCCCAAATCGGCGTCGGCAATCACCGTGATCGGCGATTCGAGCGGACGATCGAGCAGGTAGTTCAACGCCCGCCGCGCCGACTCGGCGTCCTCCGCGGCGGCGGCGCGGCGTTGTTCGACGTCACTGCGCTCCGAGCGGGCTCGGAAGACGGCGTCGGCTGCGACCTTGCCCTGCGTCGCGAGCGCATCGGTGACGCGCCCCTGTTCGGTGACGACGACCAGCGTCGCATCCCAGATCTCGAGCGCCTTGCGCGCGGTGGAGAGCTGCAGGTAGCCGACGCGCAGCTTCATCGCGGTCTCGCGGGCGGCGGCATCGCGCTGCGCACCCTGCGCGTCGCGCAAGCGCGCGGCGATCTTGTGCGCGCTCACCACGGCCGGCTGGAAGATCGGCTGGGCAAGACGGACAGAGGTTTCCTGCGCGAGCGGAAGCCGGACGTCCACGTTGGTTGGAAACGCGCTCGTGCCCGTCAACTGATTGAGGGCGCCGTAGGCGGGGTTGATGAGCGACCCGATATTCAGCACGTTTCCGGCCACTTGGGTGTATCGTGCGTTGAGGGTGGCCGTGGGCAGGTAGCGACCGCGCGCCTCTTCCACCGCAGCTTCGCTCCGGTCGAAGGCCAGCCGTTCCTGCCGGAGTCCGAGGTTCTGTTTGAGTCCGCTCGCGACGAGCTCGTCGAGGGTCGACTGGGCAGCCAAGGGTCGTCCGACCACGAAAAGAGTGGTCGCGGCGTACAGCAGCAGAGGAAGCCGATTGAGCATTGTCATGGAAGGCGGTTCTAGAGGGTTTGCTCTAGTTGCGCCTAACACTAGAACAATAACTCTAGTTGTCAAGACTAGTCTTTGTATCTATTATACACGAGTATGACTGACACCGGTTCGACCGTCGAGGACGCGGAACTCCCGGTTGAGGGGGTCGCGACCAAATCCCCCAGGCTGCCGCAGCAGCATCGGGGGCTAAAGCGCGTGGAGCAGATTCTCGACGCGGCCGAGTCGCTGATCGGGGAGCTCGGCATCGAGAGCGTCACCACCAACGCCATCGCCGAGCACGCAGGATCGTCCATGGGCTCGCTCTACCACTTCTTCCCCGGCGGCAAGGACGCGGTGATCGAGGCGCTCGGACGCCGCTACATGGAACACATGCGCGCCCTCAACGCGCAGGCGCTCGACGTCAGCCTCGCGCGCCTCCCGTTGCGCGATCTCTTTCGCGGTATCGTCATGGGGATGGCCGACTTCATCGCCGCCACGCCCGCCTTTCCTGCCGTGCACGACACGATGATCCGCGTGCACTGCCTGCCGAACGGCAAGCTGGTCGAGTACGAGGATGCGATCCTCAACCAGGTGCGCACGTACATCTGCGCGAGGTTGCCCCGCCTTCCGAAGGAACGACTCGAGACGATCACCAAGGTCTCGTTCCAGTCGGTGAGTGGAGGCGTGGACCTTTCGACGCGGCTCGGCGGCGCGGAGCGTCAGGCGGTGCTCGACGAGCTGCAGGAGATGATGGTCTGTTACATGGAGCCGCTCGAACGCGAGTTCGGCCCGCTCGACAAGTAGCGCAGACTTGGCGGGCGAACCCTTCACGGCGCCATGCCACGCAACCGGAAGCCCGACGAAAAGCGCCTGATCGCGCGCATCGCGCCCGAGCGGCGGCACGATTTTTCCCGCCGGCTGCGCGCCTGGTTCGCGCGCACGCAACGCGACCTGCCCTGGCGCCGCACGCGCGATCCGTACCGCGTGCTGGTCTCGGAGCTCATGCTGCAGCAGACGCAGGTGGACCGCGTGATCGGCTTCTACGAGCGGTTCGTGGCGCGCTTCCCGACCCTCGAGGCCGTCGCCGCGGCTCCGGCGGCGCAGGTCCGGGAGGCCTGGTCGGGGCTCGGCTACTACGCCCGCAGTCGCAACCTCCACTCGCTCGCCGAACGGGTGGTCTCCGAGGGATCGCCGGCGCGACTGCCTGAGACTCCGGAAGCGCTCCGCGCACTCCCTGGCATCGGACCGTACACGGCGGGGGCGGTGGCGAGTTTCGCGTTCGAGAAGCGGGCCGCGCTCATCGACACCAACGTGGAGCGCGTGTTGCGGCGGGTGTTCGCCCCGTCGCTGGCCCCCAAGACGCCGCGCACGCACCGGCTGCTCTGGGCACTCGCGGAGGAGCTCTTGCCGCGCACAGGCAAGGCCACCTGGACGCACAACCAGGCGCTCATGGAGCTTGGCGCTCTGGTCTGCACCGCACGCGTGGCGCACTGCGAACGTTGCCCGGTGCGCTCCGGCTGCGCAACGGGGCGGAAGCATCCGTCCGCGAAGGTTCCGTCAAGGACAACAGAAGTCCGGAGGAGGACGTAAGATTTCCAGATCGCCCGGGCTCCCCCCGGGCGCGTCTTTCCTCGTATCTCAAGCTCCTCGCGTGTTGCGTTCCCTCCGGTACCCGCTCCTCGCGGCCCTCGTGTTCGTGGGCGCGTGTCAGGAAGAAAAGAAGGAAGTCCGCGCCAAGGTCCCGGTGACCGTCGCGACGGTCGAGTCACGGCCGGCGCCTTACACCCTCGTGGCCAACGGCGTGGTCGAGCCGCTGCAGTCGGTGGGCATCAACTCGCAGATCTCGGGCGTGCTGACCAAGGTCACGTTCCGCGAGGGGGACGAAGTGCGGGCGGGACAGGTGCTGTTCCAGATCGATCCGCGCCCGTTCCGCGCGGCGCTGGACGCAGCCGAGGCGACGCTGGCCAAGGATCAGGCGCAGCTCGACAATGCGAAGCGCCAGGCCGATCGCTATGCATCGCTCGTCAAGGATCGCTCGGTGACCGAGGCGGACGCCGACCAGTTCGTGGCGAACGCGCGCGCGCTCGCCGCGACGGTGCAGGCCGACCGGGCGCAGATCGAGGTGGCGCAACTCAACCTCGACTACGCCACGATCCGCGCGCCGCTCACGGGGCGCACCGGCTCGCTGCTCGTCAAGCAGGGCAACCTCGTGCGCGCACTCGGCACGGCGCCACTCGTCGTCATCAACCAGCTGCGGCCGATCGCCGTGCGCTTTCCGGTGCCCGAGCGCGAGTTTCCGGAGATCCTGCGCCGCTCGAAGGGCAAGGAGCTGGTGGTACGTGCGCAGTCCAAGGACGGGCGTGGCGTGCCACTCGAGGGCAAGCTCGCGTTCGTCGACAACGCCGTGGACACGCTGACGGGCTCGGTGGTGCTCAAGGCGCACTTCGTGAACACCGACGGACAGCTCTGGCCGGGGCAGTTCGTGACGGTCTCGCTCGAACTCTACGTGGACGAGAACGCCACCGTCGTGCCGACCGAAGCCGTGCAGACAGGCCAGGTGGGCACCTACGTGTTCATGATCCATGACGGCAAGGCACAGATCAAGTCGGTGACGGTGGGTCGCACGACCGAGGGCGGCGTGATCATCTCGAAGGGGCTGGAGCCCGGCGAGGAAGTGGTCACGGACGGCCAGTCGCGCCTGGCGGTTGGTGCGGCCGTGGAGGTGCGGCACGGTGTCGCGGCGGGGAGCGTTGCGGCGCCGGCTGCCGGTGACGACGCGAAGGTGCGCGGCGGTGAATCGCGCGATGCGGCAGCGAGTGATTCGTCCAAGGCCGGAGCTGCGAAGGGCACACCGCCCAAGTCGCCACCCGCGGCGAAGGCCGGCCCGTGAACATCTCCGAGATCTTCATCAAGCGGCCGGTCATGACCACGCTGGTCATGACCGGCGTGGTGGTGTTCGGCGTGGCGGCGTACGAGCGGCTCGCCGTGAACGACCTGCCAACGATCGACTTCCCGACGATCTCCGTGCAGGCGAGCCTGCCTGGCGCGAGCCCCGAGACGATGGCCGCCGCCGTGGCGACTCCGCTCGAGAAGCAGTTCTCGACGATCGCGGGCATCGACAACATGTCGAGCACGAGCGGCCTGGGCTCGACGAGCATCACGCTGCAGTTCTCGCTCGACCGCGACATCGACGGCGCCGCGCAGGACGTGCAGGCCGCGATCGCGCAGACGCAGCGCCAGCTGCCGCAGGACATCCTGCCGCCGTCGTACAGCAAGTCGAATCCGGCCGACCAGCCGATCCTGTACTACACGCTGACCTCGAAGGTGCTGCCGCTTTCGGCGCTCGACGAGTTGGCGCAGACCAACCTCGCGCAGCGCATCTCGACGGTCTCGGGGGTGGCGCAGGTGGGCGTGTACGGCTCGCAGAAGTACGCCGTGCGCATCCAGCTCGACCCACGCGAACTGGCACGGCGTGGCATCGGCATCGACGAGGTGGCGAGTGCGGTGGGCCGGGAGAACGTCAACCTGCCGTCGGGCGTGCTGTGGGGCCCGAGCCGGGCCTACACGGTGCAGACCGACGGACAGCTCAAGAATGCCACGGCCTTCGGGCAGCTGACGGTCGCGTACCGCAACGGGGCGCCGGTGCGGCTCGCCGATCTGGGACGCGTCATCGACTCGGTGCAGAACACGCGCGCCGCGTCCTGGTTCAACGGCACGCGATCGATCACGCTCGGCATCCAGCGGCAGCCGGGATCCAACACGGTCAAGGTGGCCGACGACGTCAAGCGCATGGTCGCGCAGCTGCGCAAGGACCTGCCGGGCTCGGTCGACCTCAACATCCACATCGACCGCTCCGAGTCGATCCGCGAGTCCGTGCACGACGTGAAGTTCACGCTCGTGCTGACGGTGGTGCTCGTCGTGCTCGTGATCTTCACGTTCCTGCGCAACGTGCCGGCCACGATCATTCCGAGCCTGGCGCTGCCGATCTCGCTCGTCGGCACGTTCTGCGTGATGTACGCGCTCGACTACTCGCTCGACAACCTGTCGCTGATGGCCCTCACCCTCGCGGTGGGGTTCGTCGTGGACGACGCGATCGTGGTGCTCGAGAACATCGTGCGCCATCTCGAGATGGGAAAGACGCCACTCGAGGCGTCGCTCGACGGCTCGCGCGAGATCGGCTTCACCGTGCTCTCGATGACGATCTCGCTCGCGGCGGTCTTCATCCCGCTGCTCTTCATGGGCGGTATCCTCGGCCGGCTCTTCCGCGAGTTCGCGGTCACGATCGCGGTCTCGATCCTCGTCTCGGGGTTCGTGTCGCTGACGCTCACGCCGATGCTCTGCCGCCTCTTCCTCAAGGCGCACAGCGACGAAAAGCATGGCGCCGTGTACAACGCCACCGAGCGCGTCTGGGATGCCATCCTCGGCTTCTACCGCCGCACCCTGCACTGGGTGATGGGCCACCGGCGCACGACGCTCGCCTTCTCGGCCGCCACGCTCGGCGCCACCGTCTGGCTGTTCGGCTACATCCCGAAGGGGTTCATCCCCTCGCAGGACCAGGGCTTCATCTACGCCACGACCGAGGCGCAGGAGGGCACGAGCTTCACCGCGATGCTCGAGAAGCAGAAGCAGGCCGCGGCGATCGTGGGCAAGAGCCCCTACGTGGCGCGCATGATCTCGTCGGTCGGCGACGGCGGCCGCTCGGGCAGCACGGCCAACCAGGGTCGCCTCATGCTGCAGCTCTCGCCGGCGGCGGGTCGTCCCGATGTCGACGGCGTGATCGCCGAGCTCCGCAAGCAGACGAGCGGCATTCCGGGGCTGACCATCTTCTTCCGCAACCCGCCGCCGATCACGATCGGCGGACGCCAGTCGAAGGCGCAGTACCAGTACACGCTGCTCGCGGTCGACATCCCCTCGCTCTACGACGCCGCGAAGACGCTGCAGGGCAAGATGCGCGACATGCGCGAGCTCAAGGACGTCACGAGCGACCTGATGGTCGGCAATCCGCAGGTGAGCGTGCAGATCGATCGCGACCGCGCCGCCTCGCTCGGCGTCAGCGCGCAGCAGATCGAGAGCGCGCTCTACAACGCCTACGGCTCGCGCCAGGTGAGCACCATCTTCACCAGCACCAACCAGTACTGGGTCGTGATGGAGCTGCTCCCCGAGTATCAGCTCGACGCAAACGCGCTGGCCATGCTCTACGTGCGCGCCTCGGATGGCAAGCTGGTGCCGCTCGGATCGGTGGCGAGCTTCACGAACGGCATCGGTCCGCTGACGGTCAACCACACGGGCCAGCTGCCGTCGGTCACGATCTCGTTCAACGTGCAGCTCGGCGTCTCGCTCGGCACCGCCACCGACAAGATCGAACAGCTCTCGCGGCAGGTCGTGCCCGCCACCATCCAGACGATGTTCGCGGGCGACACGCAGGCCTTCCAGGACATGCAGCGCGGGCTGATCCTGCTCTTCATTCTCGCGATCTTCGTGATCTACATGGTGCTCGGGATCCTCTACGAGAGCTTCATCCACCCGATCACGATCCTCTCCGGGCTCCCGTTCGCCGCGTTCGGCGCGCTCGTCACGCTGCTGATCTTCCGCACCGACCTCAACCTCTACGCCTTCGTCGGCATCGTCATGCTGATCGGGCTCGTGAAGAAGAACGCGATCATGATGATCGACTTCGCCCTCGAGGCGGAGCGCGCCCACGGCATGGCGCCGAGCGCCGCGATCGTCGAGGCCTGCCTCGTGCGCTTCCGGCCGATCATGATGACGACGATGGCCGCGCTCATGGGCACGCTTCCGATCGCGGTCGGCTACGGCGCCGGTGGCGAAGCCCGGCAGCCGCTCGGCCTCGCGGTCGTCGGTGGCCTCGCCTTCTCGCAGCTGGTCACGCTCTACGTGACGCCGGTCATCTACACGTACTTCGACGAATGGCGCGAGGCGTTCGCGACGCGCAGCGCGCGACGCGCCCGTCCGGCGCTGGGTGGCGAGTCGATCGCGGTCGCGGGCGACTGACCAGCGCGAGGTTGCCGCGCCACGCCCACATCGGCCTACCGGGTGGCCCTGAGCGCACGTAACCTTCCCGGCCATGAAGATCGCCGTCGTCATGCCCTGCTACAACTCGTCCCGCTATCTGGGCGAGGCGCTGGCGTCGGTCTTCGCGCAGACGCGCAAACCGGACGAAGTGATCGTCGTCGATGACGGCTCCACCGACAACAGCATGGAGATCGCCCGAGGGCTCGGCGCGACCGTGCTCTCCACCGGCAAGAACAGCGGCCCGGCGACGGCCCGCAACATCGGCATCCGCCACTCGAACGCGGACCTGATCGCGTTTCTCGACAGCGACGACGTCTGGAAGCCTCACCACCTCGAGGTGCTGATCCCGGCCTTCGAGCGCGACAGCAACACCGTGCTCGCCTACGGGCGCATGCGGAACTACCACCGTCCGACCACCGACCAGGTGGCCGAGCTGCTGCCACCGCGCGACATCTTCCTTGACCTGCTGGCGACCAACGTGGTCGTGCAGTCGGCCACCGTGGCCAGGCGGAGCGCGATCCTCGCCGCCGGCGGATACCCCGACGGCATGCGCTACTCCGAGGACTACTCGCTCTGGCTGCGCCTGGCCATGAACACGATGGTCTCGACCACCAACGCCGCGACCTGCCGGCGACGCACCCACGACGACCAGCTGTCGCGCCAGGAGATCAAGTTCGTGTTCAACGCCTTCTCCGCGCGCGCCGAGGCGATCGCGCGCGCCGAATCGGCGGGCCTCGCCTACAGCACGACGGACATGCGCCACGCGGTCCGCCTCGCCTTCGAGGAGGAATTCGGCAGCGCGGTCTACCGCTCGAGCTGGCCCTTTGTCGAGGAGATCATGCGAGCCGCCTCGCTCTTCCCGTGGTACGCGAACGATGCGGCGCAGATGAAGGCGCGCCTCCGCAATCGGTGGCCGTACTACGTCGTGCTCTCCGCGCTCAGGTGGCTGAAGGGCGTCCGCACCTGATGCACGCACCGCGGTCCCGGTCGTGTGGCGCGCTCGAAGCATGAACAACCCGCGGACCTTCGCACGAGGCGTTGTCTGGATCGGCGGCGCGCGCCTGCTCACCCAGGCGCTCTCGTGGGCCACCACGCTCGTCGTCGTCCGCTTCCTCAGCGCCGCCGACTACGGCGTCATGGGCATGGCGTCGGCATTCCTCGCCATCGCGGCCATCCTGTCCGAATTCGGCATCGGCACCGCGATCATCGCCGCCGCCGACCTCCCGGACGATCGGCTTCGCCAGCTGCACGGCGTCGCCCTCCTGACCGGTCTCGCTGGCTGCGCCGTCTGCCTCGCGTGCGCCTGGCCGCTCGGTCTCTTCTTTCGTGAACCGCGACTGCCGCTGGTCGTGTCCGTGATGAGCGTGACGTTCATCATCGACGCGCTCCGCACCGTGCCGGTCGCGCTGCTGCAGCGGCGCCTCGACTACCGTGGCACAGCCTTCGTCGAGAGCTGTCGCTCGCTCACCAGCACGGTGGTCGTCCTCGCGGCGGCGTTCGCGGGGCTCGGCTACTGGTCGCTCGTGCTCGGTGCGGTCTCGGCCTCGTTCGTGGCGAGCAGCCTCGCCACGTTCGCCATGCCGGTGCGCGTGCGGCAGCCGGAATGGGCGCAGGTGAGCGGTCCGATGCGCGTTGCCGGCAACCTGCTCGTCGATCGCCTCGCGTGGCAGGCGTACTCGTACGGCGACTTCGCCGTGGTGGGACGCATCTTCGGCAGCGCGCTGCTCGGCCAGTACACGCTCGCCTGGAACCTCGCCTCGCTGCCCGGCCAGAAGCTCACCAACCTGCTCACGGCGGTCTCGTCATCCTTCCTGCCGTCGCTGCGCGAGGACCTCGGCGAGATGCGGCGCTACTTCCTCGTGCTCGTGGAGAGCATCGCGCTGCTCACGATGCCGCTGTTGCTCGGACTCGCCTTCGTGGCGCCCGACGCGATTTCGGTGGCGTTCACCGACCAGTGGGCGGCGGCGATCCTGCCGCTCCGGTTGCTCGCGCTGTACTCCTGCATCCAGTGCGTGAGCGTGCCCCTTTCGCAGGTGCTGGTTGCCACGGGCCGTTCGCACATCGCGCGCACCAACAGCCTCGTGACGCTCTGCGTGCTGATCCCGGGCTTCGTGCTCGGCGCGCAGCTGGGCGGCATCGTGGGCGTCGCCGCCGCGTGGCTCGTGCTCTTCCCGGTTGTCGTGTTGCGGCCGTACCACCACGTGCGACGCGTGCTCGGGTTCGATCATCGGGACCTCGCCGCGGCGCTCTTTCCCGCGCTCGCGATCACGGGCGGGATGCTGGCGTCGCTCGCGCTGGTGCACCTCGCATTGTCCTCGGCGAATCCGTGGCAGCGGCTTGTCACGGAGGTCGTCACGGGAGCGCTCGCGGCCCTGCTCGTGCTTCGCGTGGCCTTCTGGGCGAAGGTGCTCGCCGCCCGCGATCTGCTGCGCCCGGCCCGCGCGTCCGTTACGCCCTGAACAATCCCGCCTCGTTGGCGCGCTCGGGGCCCGTACGAATGAGGCACGCGATCCACCACGCCAAGGGCGCGAACAGCAGCAGCGCCTCGCCCCACCGCAGCACCGTGCTGCCGAGCCGCGCCGTGATCACGCTCGGGAGCACGAACTGCCAACCGTCGATCGGCGAAAGGTTGTGCACGGCGATCGCGGTGCGGTCACCATCGTGCACCCACGCGACCAGCGAGTTGCCCTCCCGTGCGCCACCAAGCTGCAGCGGTTCCCTCGGCGCAAGGGAGGGCGCAGGCAGCGCGTCGGCGAGCCGGACGTACGGTGCATGCAGCCCGAAGGCGGCGCCGCGCATGCGAACGCTGAAGCGCAGGTCACGCCCGTCCGTCTCGAGGCGCGCGAGCGTGGCGTAGTGGTAGCCCAGCTCGCTCACCGCCGCGATGCGATGGACACCCGGCGTCGACACGCCCGGATCGACGCGCACCTCGAGGCGCAGGCGGCGTGCGGCGAGCGAGGCGTTGGCGAAGTTGGCGGTCGGCAGCACGCCCCATTGGAAGGGGCGTCCATCGAGGCGCGCGTCTCGCACGGCGTGGGTGCTGTCGCGTTCGCGGTTCCAGTCCTGCGCGTGCTGTCCATCGTACGCCGCGCTCGGTGCGCCCGGCGCCTGCAGCCAGGTGGTGAGGGCCAGCACGGCCGCGACGACACTTGCCCATCCGCCAACGAGCACGCGCGCCTCCATGCGTGAGGGCCGCACGAGTCGATCGGCGCGTGCAGCGATGAGCGCGCCCAGCGCGCCGCCCATGGCGTTGCACGCGAGGTCGCTGAGCGAGGCGAATCGTCCCGGGATGCCGAAGCCCTGCGTGACCTCGATCGCCGCCGAGAGGAGCAGCGCGGCCAGCGCCGCCTCGCGCACGCGAAGCCTGGCGAGCACGAGCAGCGCGCCGAGGGGCATGAAGAAGCCGACGTTGGCGATGGCGTCGGCGACAAACGCCTCGGGTCCCGTCACCACCCAGTGCGAACCCGACGCCGCGCCCGCAATCGGGCGCAGCGTGAGCACGAGCGTGAGCAGCACCCACGCGGCCGCGGCAGCGACCGCGACGGAGCGTCGCGGCGCGTCGGCCGTCATCCGCTACTTGCGGAGCGGGTCCTTGTTGTGGACCCCCGGGAAGCGATCCGTGATCTTGGGCTCGTACTTTCGCTCGGCGTAGCCCGTGTAGATCTGCCGGGGACGGGCGATCTTCTGCTCCTTGTCGAGCAGCATCTCCTCCCACTGCGCCAGCCAGCCCGCCGTGCGCGCGACGGCAAAGAGCACGGTGAAGAAGTCGGTCGGGAACGCCATCGAGCGGTAGATCAGCCCGGTGTAGAAATCCACGTTCGGGTAGAGCTTCCGCTTGATGAAGTAGTCGTCGGAGAGCGCGATGCGCTCGAGCTCGAGGGCGATCTCGAGATCCTTGTCCATGCCGACCTGCGCGAACACTTCATCGGCGAGCTTCTTCACGATCTTGGCGCGCGGATCGTAGCTCTTGTAGACGCGGTGGCCGAAGCCCATGAGCTTGGTCTCGCCCTTGCCGGTCTTCACCTGCTCGATGAAGGCCGGAATGTTCTTCGGGTGCTCGATCTCCTTGATCATGTGGAGCACCGCCTCGTTGGCTCCGCCGTGGAGCGGGCCGAACAAGGCCGCGATGCCGGCCGCGACCGCCGAGAACGGATCGACGTGGCTCGAGCCGACCGCACGCACCGCGTTGGTCGAGCAGTTCTGCTCGTGGTCCGCGTGGAGGATGAAGAGGATCTCGAGCGCCCGCGTGAAGACCGGGTTGGCCTCGTACTTGGGCTCCGACATGCGCGCCACCATCGAGAGGAAGTTCTCGACGTAGGTGAGGTCATTGTCGGGATAGATGATCGGCAGCCCCTTCGCGTGGCGGTACGCGAAGGCGGCGAGCGTCGGCAGCTTCGCGATCAGGCGGATCGTCGAGATGTTGCGCTGCTCGGGGTCGTGGATATCGTGCGCCTGCGGATAGAACGCGGAGAGCGCGGCCACCGACGAGCAGAGCATCGACATCGGATGCGCGTCATACCGGAACCCCTCGAGGAACCGCTTGACGTTCTCGTGCACGTACGTGTGGTACGTGATGTGGTGCACCCACTCGTTGTATTCGGTCTGCGTCGGCAGCTCGCCATGGCGCAGCAACCACGCCACCTCGAGGAAGGTGCTCTTCTCGGCGAGCTGCTCGATCGGATAACCGCGATAGCGCAGGATGCCGTTGTCGCCGTCGATGTACGTGATCGCGCTGCGGCACGAGGCGGTGTTGAGGAACGCCGGGTCGTACGCGCGCAGCCCGGTCTCGTCGCCCGGACCCTTGAGTTGCAACAGGTCGTTCGCGCGGATCGTCCCTTCGGTGATCGGCAACGTGAACACCTTGCCGGTGCGATTGTCCTTGACCTCGAGGCTGTCGACCGAGGACGTGGGGGCTGCCGTCTGGCTCATCACCAAGTCTCCATCAGGAATGGAAATGCGTTGCGCAAAATCTACTGCTCGCACGCGCCGCGAGGGACGCCGACGGTCGCGTGCGTGGGCCTGTCCGGGGGTGTTGCCCGCGGGGCGCGCCATGTACGTGTCACGGGCCGGGCGTTAGGATTGACCATCGGCTCGCCGTCCCTCGACTCATCCCACATCGGCATGCATCGACTCCTTCGACACGGGGCGCGCGCTGTGGCGTGCCTGCTCCTCCTCGCCCCCGCCGCCATCCAGGCTCAGGTGGCACAGCGCTCGGTCCGCGAGGAGGCGCGTCGCGCCACCGCGACCCGCGACGAGCTCGAGGCCATGGCCGCCGAAGCCGAGCTGATCGCCTCAGCCCCCGGCACCTCCGTCCAGACGCGGCGCGACAAGTCGACCGACGCGGCGGCCCTCCGGGAACGGCTGCGCTCCGGCGACTTCCAGCCCGGCGACCGGATTGTGCTGCGCATCACGGGCGACCCCAACTTCCCGCCCATCGACACGCTCACCGTGCGCCCCGGCGGCGTGCTGCAGATCGATCGACTCGGCGAAATCCCGATCCGCGGCGTGCTGCGCGCCGAGCTCCCGGCGCACATGAAGCGCGAGGTCACCAAGATCGTGCGCGGCGCGGGGGTGCAGGCCACCTCGGTCGTGCGCATCGGCACGTTCGGACAGATCCAGCGCCCCGGCTTCTACGAATTCCCGTCGGAGGGACTCCTCAACGAAGTCCTGATGCGCGGGGGCCTCGCCATCGACTCCGACCAGCACAACGTCACGGTCAGTCGCGGCGGCCTCGAGATCTGGAACCGGCAGTCCATCGACGTCGCGCTGCAGGAAGGCATCACGATCGACCAGCTCGGCCTGCGCGGCGGCGACCAGATCCTCGTCGGCATGAAGACCCAGATGAACTCGCAGACCATCATCCAGTACCTGATGCTCGGCTTCCAGATCATCAATATGGGATTGCTGATCGCGACGCGAGTCCACTAGCGGCATGGCGCTCGCGCTCGTCGTGACGGGCGCCGGTCTGCTCCTTGTCACGTGGGGGCTCTATCCGCTGGTGGTGTTGCTGCTCGCGAGACTGCTCACGCGTCGTCCGGCCGCGCCGCCCTCGCCGTGGCCGAGCGTGACGGCACTGCTCGCGGCGCGGGAAGCGCCGGCCGTCATCGATCGTCGCGTGCGCAGCTGGCTGGCGTCGGACTACGCCGGCCCGCTCGACGTCGTGGTTGCACTCGATCCCGCGGTCACCGACCGCTGGACCCCTGCGCCTGACATCGCCGGCCGCGCACGCGTCGTGGCCGGCGACGCGCCCGGTGGCAAGTGCGCGAATCTCAACGCGGCCGAACGCGTGGCCACCGGCTCGGTACTGGTCCTGGGCGACGCGCACCAGCTGTTCGAACCCGACGCCATCCGCGTCCTCGTCACGGCGCTCGGCGATCCCGGAGTCGGCGCTGCGGGTGGCCAGCTCGAAATTCCTGGCGGCAGCGTGGGGCTCGTCTCGCGCCTCTACTGGAACTACGAGCGCGCCCTGCGTGCGAACGAAGCCCTGCTCCATTCGACCATCGGTGTGTCCGGCTCCATCTACGCGATCCGCCGCGCCCTCTGGGTGCCGCTGCCGACGGGGCTCATCCTCGATGACCTCTACGTGCCGATGCGACTCGTGCTCGGCGGGCATCGCGTCGCGTTCGAGCGTGGAGCCAAGGCCACCGAGACCCGCAGCGTCGGCGTGTCGCAGGAATTCCGGCGCAAGGTGCGCACGCTCACGGGCAACTACCAGCTCTGCGCCTGGCTGCCGGCCGTCATCGTGCCCGTGCGCAATCCGGTGTGGCTCCAGTTCGTGCTGCACAAGCTCGCGCGGCTCACCACGCCGTTCGCCCTGCTCGCTTGCGTGGTGGGTGCGCTGCTGCTCGTGCCGCGGAACTTCGCGCTCTTGACCCTCGCGACTGCGGCCGTGTTGACGCCGGTGATCGTGGCCTCCCCCGACCCGCTTTCGCGACGCCTGCGTGGTGGCGCCGGATCGCTCGGGGCCCTGCTCGCGGCACCGATCGTGGCGCTCGGCAACGCCCTTCGGGGACGCTGGGACGTGTGGCAACCCCATGCACGGGGCTGAGGCGTGCCGCTCAGGCGTCGGGGCACGCGAATTGCTTCGTGGTGCAGCGTCATGAACTCCATTTCAACACGCGTCCCGAGCGAGGCCCGACACCCGGCCGGCGGCGCCTGATGCGCCCGCTCGACGTGCTGCAGCGTCTTCGCGGCCGCTCACCTCGCGAACTCGCCGAACGCGGGACGCAGGCCGCGCGCCTCGTGCTCGAGCGGGCGGGGTTCGGCGCCGACATCGGGCTGCAGACCGCTCGGCAGGCGCTCGGCGAGTTGCGCGATCTCTCGGGACAACCGTTCGCGACGCGCGAAGCGGCGCATGCCGCGCTCACTTTACCCGCGGCGCATCGCCTCGTACCCGGACTTTCCAACCGCGCTGCGACGATCGCTGCCGTGGAAGCAGCGGACCCGACCGCGCGTGCGCGGTGCCTGCGAGCGGCCGAACGACTCGCGGCCGGCAAGTTCGACCTGCTCGGCTTCGAGGGCCTCTCGTGGGGTGTTCCGCTCGATTGGCACCTCGATCCCGTGTCGGGGCGACGTGCACACGCCGACCATTGGAGCCAGGTACCGTTTCTCGACCACGCCGCGACCGGCGACCACAAGGTCATCTGGGAGGTCAATCGCCATCAGTGGCTCGTGACGCTCGCGCAGGCCTGGTGGTTCACCGAGGACGAGCGCTGGGCGGAACTCGCGCTGGGTCACATCGATCACTGGATCGCCGAGAATCCGTCGAAGCAGGGCATCAACTGGGCGAGCAGCCTCGAGATCGCGTTCCGCTCGGTTTCGTGGATCTGGACGCTGCAACTCCTGCATGGTAGCCGCGCCCTCACGCCGGAACGCCACGTGCGCACACTCGGCGTGCTCGCGCAGGGCGCGCGTCACGTCGAGCACAACCTCTCGACCTGGTTCAGCCCGAACACCCACCTCACGGGTGAGGCGCTGGCGCTCTTCTCGATCGGCTGCGGCGTGCCTGCACTTCGTGACGCTGCGCGCTGGCGCTCTCTCGGTGGCGAGATCCTCGCCGAGTGGATTCCGCAACACGTGCTCGGCGACGGCACGTACGTCGAGCAATCCACCTGGTATGCGCGCTACACGGCCGACTTCCTCGTGCATGGCATCGTCATCGGTGAACACGCCGGCGCGCCGATCGCCGGTGCGCGCGAAGCGCTCGACCGGATCGCGACGTTCCTGTTGAGCGTGATGTGTCCCGACGGCAGCTATCCGCTGATCGCCGACGACGACGGTGGCCGCTGGGATTTCCTCGACGCACGGCCCGCCACGTCGTTGCAGTCGACACTTGCCAGCGCCGCCGCGCTCACGGGCCGCGCCGACCTCGCGTGGGGCGGCGGCCCAGCCGGCGACGAGCCCTGCTGGCTGCTCGGCGCCGCGTCCAGCACGGCCACCGGAAGGGTGGAACCGCCCAGCTTCGGTTCGCGCGCCTTCCCGGATGGCGGCGTGTACGTGATGCGTGACGGCTGGCGCGAGGCCGCGTCTTTCGCGGTGATCGACTGCGGACCACACGGATTCCGGAATGCGGGCCACGCGCACGCCGACCTGCTGAGCATCGACCTGACCCTGCGCGGGCGCCCGTTCCTGCGCGATCCCGGCACCTACACCTACACGGCGTCGGCCGAGGCGCGCGACGACTTTCGCGCGGCGGCCTCTCACGCGACGGTGACGGTCGACGGCCACGGCTCGGCGACGCCGTCCGGCCCGTTCACGTGGGCCTCGCGTCCGACGTTCGCGGAGGCGCGGTTGATCGTGCGCCCCGCTGCCGACGCGTTACTTGGGCGCCACGACGGCTTCGCCTCGCTCCCGGGTGCTCCCGCGCATCGTCGCGCCGTGGTGCGCGCTCGCGGCGACTACTGGCTGATTCTCGATGAACTCAGCGGCCAGGGTTCGCACGAACTCGAGGTGCACCTGCCGCTCGCGGCGGGACTCACCGCGGATGCGGCCAGTGGGGAGGTGCGCAGGGACGGCACCCTCGTCGCGCGCATGCAGTCGGCCGACTCGCCGAGCCGCTGGCGCGCGTGCGCCGCCTGGCAGTCGCGCGCGTACGGACATCGTGAAGCGAGCACGACGCTCTCGCTTGCCAGTCGCGCAGAGGGACACCAACTCGTGGCCACCGTGATCGCGCCGGCAGATGCCGTCGTCGTCACGGTGGAGCGCGCCGGTGCCCATACCATCACGGTGCGTGGCGAGTCGTGGACCGATCAGGTGGTGCTGGCGGCCAATGGGCGCACCGTGCTGGACGACCTCGAGGTGCACGCGGCGTTCGCCTGGATTCGGCGTGACGCCAGCTCGGGGCGCCTCGTGGCGGCAATGATGCTCGACGCCACCCATCTTTCGCTCCACGGCACGCCATACTTCGTGGCCGCTGGCCCGGTCCGTCTCGCGGCCATCGACTCGGATGCGGCGCCCGATGGCAACGGATGGACCGCTGCGGCGCTCGCGTCCGCTGGCGCCGGAACGATGGCAACTCATTGATGACGGTCACGACCTGATGTGCGGCATTTGCGGCATGGTGATTCCCCGCGCGACGGGGGCCGAGGTTGCGCCTGCGCTCATCGAGCGGATGCGCGACACGCTCGTGCATCGCGGTCCCGACGGCGCGGGTCTCCACGTGGGCCCCGGCGTCGGGCTCGGTCACCGGCGCCTGAGCATCATCGACGTGGCGCACGGCGCGCAGCCGATGCATGGCGGCGAGGGGCACCTGCACATCGTCTACAATGGCGAAGTGTTCAACCACCCCGTGCTGTCGGCCGAGCTGCAGCTGCAGGGCGTGCGCTACGACACGCACTGCGACACCGAGACCGTGCTGCACATGTACGAGCGCGAGGGACGCGACGCCGTGCGGAAGCTGCGCGGCATGTTCGCGATCGCGATCTGGGACGACCGCACCCACACGCTCTTCCTCGCCCGCGATCGCTTCGGCGTGAAGCCCGTCTACTACCATCTCGCCGGCGATGGCACGCTCGTCTTCGGGTCGGAGATCAAGGCGGTGCTGGCCTCCGGGCTCGTGCGACCGGCGCTCAACGAGGCGATGCTCCCCGACTACCTCGCGAACCACGCGCCCTCGGGCAACGAGACGATGTTCGCCGGCGTCCTCCGGCTTCCGCCCGGGCATACGCTCACCTGGCAGGACGGCAAGGTGAGCATCGAGCGCTATTGGGAGCTGCACTACACGAAACCCGTCCAGGTGCGCAGCGAGGCGGATCTCGTCGCGGAATTCCGCGAGCGGTTCCGCGAGGCCGTGCGCGTCCGCCTCATGTCCGACGTGCCGCTCGGGATGTTCCTCTCGGGCGGCATCGACTCGGCGGCCATCACGGCCATGATGAGCACGATGGTGAGCGATCCGATCAAGACCTTCTCCGTGGCCTTCGCGGAGCGCGAGGCGAACGAGCTCTACTACGCGCGGCTCGTCTCCACCCGCTACAAGACCGACCACCACGAAGTGGTCGTGTCACCGCGCGACTTCCTCGACGCGATCCCGAAGCTCGTCTGGCACGAGGACGAGCCCATGGCGCACCCGTCGAGCGTGGCGCTGCACTTCGTTTCGAAGCTCGCGGCCGAGCGCGTCAAGGTCGTGCTCACCGGCGAGGGCTCGGACGAAATGCTCGCCGGGTACGGTCGCTACGCCAAGACGACGTGGAACCTGGCGTGGGGCGAGCGGCTCGCGGCGCTCGGGCCCCTGCGTGGTGCACTGCGCGGCGCGCTCGGTGCACTCACGGGCGGCACGAGCTTCGGCGCCAAGCTCTCGCGCACGTTCCTCATGCGCGAGAGCGGGCTGGATGCGCTCTACTTCGACAACTTCGCCGTGTTCGATCGTGCGCGGCAACATGCCATGCTGGCGCCCGCGCTGCGCGACCGGCTCGCGAGCGTCGACCCGTATGCCGCCGCGCACGTCGCGCTGCGCGAGACCGACGCGACGACCCTCATCGACCGCTTGCTCGCCGCCGACGTCCGCACGTATCTGCACGAGCTGCTCATGAAGCAGGACCAGATGAGCATGTCGGCGTCGATCGAGAGCCGCGTGCCGTTCCTCGACCACCCGCTGGCCGAATGGGTGGCGGCGTTGCCCATGGAAATGAAGATCCGCGGCGACACGACCAAGCGCATCCTGCGCGAAGCGGTGCGCGACATGCTGCCGCCCGAAATCCTCTCGCGCGGCAAGATGGGCTTCCCCGTGCCGTTCGGTTCGTGGATGCGGGGACCGCATGCCAACGTGGTGCAGGAATTCGTGCTGGGTGATCGCGCGCGCGCGCGCGGCCTGTTTTCCATTGAACCGGTCAAGGTCATTTGCGCGGCGCATGCACACGGCGCCGATCACGGCGAGCGGTTGTGGGCGCTGGTGAATTTCGAGATCTGGCAGCGCATCTTCCTCGACGGCGAGGATCCGTCGTCGGTGCGCGTGCCGTAAGTCGGTGCTACCCTCTCTTCATCCTTTCACTGGATTGGAATCATGAGCGTGTCGGTCAGCGTGTTCGGGCTCGGCTACGTCGGCTGCGTCAGTGCGGCGTGCTTCGCGAAGGAGGGCCACACGGTCGTGGGCTGCGACGTCAGCCAGACCAAGGTGGACCTCGTCAACGCCGGGAAGGCCACGATCGTCGAGGCTGGCATCACCGAACTGGTCGCCGAAATGCGTGCCAGCGGCCGCCTGCGTGCCACCACGAGCGCGCGTGAAGCGGTGCTCGCCACCGACATCTCGCTCATCGCCGTCGGCACGCCGAGTCGCAGCAACGGCGGCATCGACCTGCGCTACATCGAGCGCGTCTGCGAGGAGATCGGGGCCGCCATCAAGGACAAGACGACGCGACACATCGTCGTCGTGCGCAGCACGGTGCTGCCCGGCACGACCGACACCGTGGTCATACCCGCCCTCGAGCGCACCTCGGGCAAGAAGATGGGGCCGATGCTCGGCGTCTGCATGAACCCCGAGTTCCTCCGCGAAGGCACCTCCATCCGCGACTTTTACGACCCGCCCTTCACCCTCGTCGGGTCGCACGACGCCAGCGCGGCCGAGGCGGTGCTCGAGCTCTATCGCGGCATCGATGCCGCCTCGCACGTGACCGCGGTGCGCGTGGCCGAGATGGTCAAGTACGCCTGCAACTCGTACCACGGCCTCAAGGTCGGCTTCGCCAACGAGATCGGCAACATCTGCAAGGCGCTCGGCGTCGACAGCCACGAAGTCATGCGCCTCTTCTGCGAGGACACCAAGCTCAACGTCTCCGCCGCGTACCTCAAGCCCGGCTTCGCGTTCGGCGGGTCGTGCCTCCCGAAGGACATCCGCGCCATCACGCATGCGGCGCGCGAGGCCGACATCCGCACGCCGATCCTCACCGGCACGCTCGAGAGCAACCAGGGGCAGATCAAGCGCGCCTTCGACATGATCATGGCCACGGGACGCAAGAAGGTCGGCGTGCTCGGCCTCTCGTTCAAGGCGGGCACCGACGACCTGCGCGAGAGCCCGATGGTGGCGCTCATCGAACTGCTCATCGGCAAGGGCGTGCCGCTCATGATCCACGACGATCACGTCTCGAGCGCGCGGCTCATCGGCGCCAACAAGGAATACATCGAGAAGGAGATCCCGCACATCTGGACGCTCATGCACCCGACGGTGGCCGACGTCGTGGGCGCGTCCGAGGTGGTCGTCATCGGCAACGGCTCGCCCGAATACCGCGGCATCCAGAAGCAGCTCAAGGACGGCCAGATCGTCGTCGATCTCGTGCGCGCCTTCGGATCGAAGACCAGCGACGCGTCGTACCAGGGCATCTGCTGGTGATCGTCACGCTCCCGTTGCGGACGATCGCATGAAGATCCTGTGGGTGAAGGCGGGCAAGATCCTGCCGGTGGATACCGGTGGCAAGATCCGTACGATCAACATCCTTCGCCAGCTCGCGAAGCGGCACGAGGTCCACTTCCTCTCGTACTACGGCGGACCGCGCGACGCCGCCTACGAATCGGCGCTGCGCGCGGAGTTTCCGCACGCGATTCCCGTCGCCGATGCCTGGCCCGAGTCCCCGATCGGCGTCGGCCTCAAGTATGCAACGACCCTTGCGAGCGGCGTCCCGTTCGCGGTGGCAAAGTTCACGCATCCGGCCGTGAGCGCGCGCGTGGCGCAGGCCTACGCCGATCGTTCGATGGATGTCGCCGTCTGCGACTTCCTCGCGCCAACCGGCAACTTCCCCTCGACGCTCCCGGTGCCGACGGCGCTCTTCCAGCACAACGTCGAGTCGGCGTTGTGGGCCCGACAAGCCGAGCACGAAACGCGCTTCCCGCTCACGCTCGTCTATCGCGCCGAAGCGCGGCGGATGGCCGAATACGAGGCCGAGGCAGTGCGACGCTTCCATCACGTCATCGCGGTCTCGGACGTCGACAAGCAGCAGATGGCCGCCTGGGTGCCGGGCGATCACATCAGCGTCACGCCCACCGGCGTCGACCTTGAACAGTTCGGCGCCGGCGCGCCCGATGCCGGGAGCGCCAAGCCGCTGGTCGTGTTCGTGGGCTCGATGGACTGGGAAGCGAACAGCGACGGCATCGACTGGTTCTGCCGCGAGTCGTGGGCGCGCATCGCCGCCGCGCATCCGTCGGCCGTGTTGCGCGTCGTCGGACGCAACCCGCCCGCGCGCATCCGCGAACTCGCCTCCGATCGCGTCGAAGTCACCGGAACGGTGCCGAGCGTGGTCGAGCACCTGCACGCGGCCGCCGTCGTCATCGTGCCACTCCGCATCGGTGGCGGCACGCGCCTCAAGATCTACGAGGCGATGGCCGCACGCCGTCCGGTCGTCTCGACGAGCATCGGCGCCGAGGGACTCGACGTCACGCACGATGCCGACATCGTGCTCGCCGACGATCCGACCGCGTTCTCGAATGCCGTCTCGCGCTTGCTCGCCGATCCGGTGGCACGCACCCGCATCGGTGACGCGGCCGCCGCAACGGCGGGGCGGTTTGCATGGCCCAACGTCATGCGGGAGTTCGAGCGGTCGCTCGAGTTCGCTCGCAGCGCGGCGGCGCGTGGCTGAGGCTCGGTCGCCGCGGCTCAAGGCGCGGCACGCCCTGCCTGACCGGCCCCTGACTCGAGTGCCGCAGGCGCTGCGCGAGTGCCGCCGGGCGGGCCTCCGTCCCGTTAGTTTGCACCGGTTCGCGGCTGGCGGACGCGCTATCGGCCTTCAACGCTGACTCCCCAAGGATCGAACGAGATGTGCGGGATTGCGGGTTTCGCGGGCTGGCGGAAAGGGGCCGACGCCAGTGCGGCCTCGGTCAAGGCCATGTGCGACGCGATCGCGCACCGCGGCCCCGACGACTGGGGATCCTTCGTCGCGCCGAACGTCGCGCTCGGCATGCGACGCCTGAGCATCATCGACGTCGGCGGTGGACACCAGCCGATGACGAACGAGGACGGAACGATCCACGTCGTCTTCAACGGCGAGATCTACAACCACCACGCCTTCCGTTCGGTGCTGGAAGCGCGCGGGCACCGCTTTGCGACGCGCTCGGACACCGAGACGATCGTGCACGGGTACGAGGAGTTCGGCGACGACGTCGTGCATCACCTGCGCGGCATGTTCGCCTTTGCCCTCTGGGAGGCCCCGCGCCAACGCCTCCTCGTGGCGCGCGACCGACTCGGCATCAAGCCACTCTCGTACTGGGAGCATGACGGCGGCGTTGCGTTCGTCTCCGAACTCCGCTCGCTCCTCGCCCTCGACCAGTTCACGCCGGAAATTTCCGAGGAAGCCGTCGCCCGCTACCTCGGGTTCGGCTACGTGCCGGAGCCGCTCAGCATCTTTGCCGGCGTCAAGAAGCTTCCACCCGGCCATCGCTTCTGCTGGACCGCGGCCACGGGGGTGCGTGTCAGCCGCTGGTGGCAGCCGCAACGCGCGGAACAGGGCGGAATCGACGAAGAGGAGGCCGTGCTCGAACTGCGGCGACTGCTCGGCGAGGCGGTCGGTTCGCATCTCGAGTCCGAAGTGCCCCTCGGCGCCTTCCTCTCGGGCGGACTCGACTCGACAACCGTCGTGGCGCTCATGGCCGCGAGCATGAAGCGCAAGGTGCAGACCTTCACCATCGGGTTCGACGAGGATGCGTTCAACGAGGCCCCAGACGCCGCGGCGAATGCGCGCGCCCTCGGCACCGACCACACCGAACTGATCGTCCGGCCCGATGTCGATGCGCTGTTCGACGGACTGGTCGCGGCCTTCGACGAACCGTTCGCTGACTGGTCGGCGATCCCCACGTACCTCGTCGCGGAGCTCGCCAGCCGTAGCGTCACCGTGAGCCTCTCGGGCGACGGCGGCGACGAACTCTTCGGCGGCTACACCCGCTATCGCCTGCTCGCGGGCCGGCGCGAATGGCCTGCGCCGATCCAGGCGGTCGCCACGGCCGTGGGCGAGGCGCTGCCGGCGGGCACCCTCGGCCGCAGCAAGCTGCTCGACATCGGCCGCACGCGCGAAGGGCGTTACGTCGGCATCGTCGCGATGCACACCCATCCGCGCGACGGCGGCATCGCGCATGCGCGCGTGGCCGAACAGGCGGGTCCATTCCCGCTGCTGCTGCACGAGCAGTTCACGGCGTCTGCGGGGCGAGACTACGAGACGCAGATGTCGCTCGTGGACATCGAGAGCTACCTGCCCGGCGACATCCTGACCAAGGTCGATCGCACGACGATGGCCGTGTCGCTCGAGGCCCGCGTGCCGCTCCTCGACCATCCACTCGTGGAGTTCGCGGTCGGGCTGCCGTCGCGGCTCAAGATCCGGAATGGCGTCGGCAAGCACATCTTCCGGCGCGCGATTGCCGGGATCGTGCCTCCCGAGGTGCTCAGCCGCCCGAAGAAGGGGTTCGGCGTGCCACTCGGCGCCTGGTTCCGCGGGCCGCTCTCGTATCGGCTCCACTCCATCGTGCGCGACGGCTCCCCCGCGCTGAAGTTCATCGACGTCGGAGCGCTGCGCCGCGTCATCGCCGAACACCAGAGCATGCGTCGCGATCACATCGCCGTGCTCTGGAACGCGCTCGTGCTCGACCTCTGGCTGCAGCACCTTGCATCCGGACGGCTCGGCCGTCGCTCGCGGCGCACGCTCGCCGATCGGCCGCCCGTCGTGGGAGCGACCGCCGACTGATGGCGAAATTCGTGCGACCGGACATCCTGCGATCGGCGCTCGCGCGATCGTCCGGCTCGTCGTTCGTGGTCATCGGCATTGGCTCCGCAACGAGCTTCGCCCTGCAGCTCATCCTCGCGCGCACGCTCGGCGCGCAGGAGTACGGCAGCTACCTGATCGTGCTCGGCTGGATGAACGTCGCGGCGCTCTTCACCAAGATCGACCTCGACGCCGTCGCGGTGCGTTTCGTGGCCGGCTACGACGCCACCAAGGAGCTCGGGCTGCTGCACGGGTTCCTCCGCTGGTCGGAGCGCGTCACCTGGGGACTCGGCCTCCTCGTGGCGGCGCTCGGCGCGACGCTGCTCACGCTTCACGACTTCGGCCTCGCACCGGCCCTGCGCGATGCGCTGCTGGCCGGATGCCTGCTGCTGCCGCTCACCGGTGCGATGATCGTGCAATCGGGCGCGCTGCAGGGGCTGCAGATCGTCTCGCTTGCGCTGGCCACGTCGCAGCTGCTGCGCCCCGCGGGCATGCTCGTCGTCGTCCTGATCACGGCGCTCGCCCTGCACGGCAAGCTCACGGCGGCCGAGGCGATCCTGCTCAATCTCGCCGCCTCCGCGGTGGCATTCGCCATCGGCGCCTGGCGACTCCGTCGTGCAGCAGCGCCGGCGCTGGCCGTGCCGGCCACCGTTCGCCATCGCGAATGGCTCACTGTCTGTCTTCAGCTGCTGCCCATCACGATCGCGCAGCTCGTCATCTCGCAGCAGTCCGACATCCTCGTCGTCGGTGCGCTGCTGAGCCCCACCGATGCCGCCCACTACGGTGCGGCCTCGCAGCTGGCATCGCTCGTGGCGATTCCGTCGTCGGCCGTGCTCGCGGTGGTGTTGCCGCGCATCTCCGAGTTGCACGTCCGCGGCGCCCTCGGCGAATTGCAGGAGCTGCTCGACGCCTCGGGCAAGCTCACCGCGCTGGCTGCGGTGATTCCGGCGATCCTGCTCGCGCTGATCGCACGCCCCGTGTTGTCGCTCTACGGCCCCACCTTTCCGGAGATCATGGTCCCGATGCTGCTGCTGATCGTGGCGCAGGGCATCAGTGCCACCGTGGGCGCGCAAGCGGGCAACGTGATGGTGATGACGGGCCGCCAACGCGACGCCTCGATCGTCATCGGCGGCGCGGCGATCCTCAACCTCGTCATGGGACTCGTGCTCACGCCCCACTTCGGGGCGCTCGGCACGGCGGCGGCCACGCTCCTCGCCGTGCTCGTGCGCAGTGCCGTGCTGACCTGGTACCTGCGCACGCGCCTCAAGCTCAACCTCCTCTCCATGTTCGTCCGGTGACGGACGGGCCTCGCCGACGGGTCAACGTGCTCGTGGTGGCGCCCTCGCTCCGGCTGCTCGGCGGTCAGGCGATCCAGGCGCAGCGCCTCGGCGTGCTGCTCGCCGATTCGGACGCGGTCCACCTCACCGCACTTGAAGTCGATCCGAAGCTGCCCGGACCGCTCGCGGCGCTCCAGTCGATCAAGTACGTGCGCACCGTCGTCACGAGCGTCGCCTACGGATTCTCGCTGCTGCGTCAGGTCCCTCGGGCCGACGTCGTGCACGCCTTTTCCGCCTCGTACTGGTCGTTCCTGCTCGCGCCGCTGCCGGCGCTGCTGACGGCCCGTCTTTTCGGCAAGCCGTCGCTGCTCAACTATCGGTCGGGTGAAGCGCGTGATCACCTCGGCCATTGGCCCTCGGCGCGCTGGGGCACCCGCCAGGCCACGCGCATCGTCGTGCCCTCGGGCTACCTCGTGGATGTCTTCTCCGAATTCGGCTTCACGGTCGAGACCCCGATCCCGAACCTGATCGACCTCTCGCGCCTCACCTACCGCGCGCGCCGCGCGCTCGCGCCGCGCTTCCTCAGCAACCGGAACTTCGAGACGCATTACAACGTCGCCTGCACGCTGCGGGCGTTCGCCCTCGTTCAGGCACAGCACAGGGACGCCGCGCTGGTGCTCGCCGGCGACGGCCCCGAGCGTGCCGCGCTCGAGCAGCTGGCCCGCTCCCTCGCGCTGCGCAATGTCACGTTCCTCGGGCAGGTCCGCCCTGACGCCATGCCCGCGTTGCTCGAGTCCGCCGACATCTACTTCAACTCGCCGCGCATCGACAACATGCCGACGTCGCTGCTCGAGGCGTACGCCTGCGGGTTGCCGATCGTCACGACGGCCATCGGCGGGATTCCGTACATCGCGCGGCACCGCGAGATCGCGCGCCTCGTTCCCGACGACGACCACGCCGCCATGGCCGCCGAGGCGCTCGACCTGCTCGCGGACCCCGACGAGGCGTTCGCGATGACGGAACGCGCGAGGAGCGAGTGCCAGGCGCGCTACGCGCACGACGTGATCGCGCGCGAGTGGGAAGCCCTGTACGACGCCACCGCCGCCGCGGGACGCTGAGGCATGACGGCCGAGCGCATCCGCATCGCGTACTGCCTCGACAACCTCGACGTCGGCGGCACCGAGACCAACGCGGTGCGCACGGCGGAACGGCTGGATCGCGGTCGCTTCGACGCGATCCTCTGTACCCTGCACCCGGACGGCCCGCTCAAGGCGCGCTTCATCGCGGCGGGCATCCCCGTGCACCCGTTCCGGATCAACGGCCTCGTGTCGTTCTCGGCGTTTCGCGAAGGGCGGCGGTTCGCGCAGCTCCTGCGCGACCACCGCATCGACATCGTGCATGCGCATGACCGCTACACGAACGTCTTCGCCGTCGGCCCCGCGCGCTCCGCAGGCGCGGCGCTGATCACGAGCAAGCGCTGGGGCACGAGCACGCGCGCACACGCACTCCTCAACCGCTACGCGTGGCGACGGTCCGATGCGGTGCTCGGCAACAGCGCTGCCGTCGCGCGGGATCTCGCGGAACACGACGGTGTGCCGCCAGACCGGATCGTCACGATTCCCAATTTTCTCGACGATGCCGACTTCGAGCCGATGCCGGACGCGGAGCGCGCGTCCCTTCGTCAGGCGCTGGGCGTGGCACGCGACGCGCTCGTCGTCGGATCCGTCTCCAACCTGCGGGCCGTCAAGGATCAGGCGTCACTCGTACGTGCCGTCGCGCGCCTCGCGCCTGACTGGCCGGCGCTGCGACTCGTGCTCGTTGGCGAGGGCGACCAGCGCGGACCGCTCACGGCACTCGCCGCGGAGCTCGGCATCGCCGATCGCCTCGTGCTGGCCGGCGCCCGCGCCGATGGCCGGCGATTGCAGGCGTTGTTCGACGTGAGCGTGCTCTGCTCGCGCTCGGAAGGATTTCCGAACGCCGTGATCGAGGCCATGGCCGCCGCGCGCGCCGTGGTGGGAACGCGGGTGGGCGGCATTCCCGACGCCGTGATCGAAGGCGAGACCGGACTGCTCGTGGCTGTCGGCGATCCGGCTGCGCTCGCCCGCGCGATCGGCTCGCTTCTTGCAAATCCGGACCTTCGGGAAAGGTTCGCAGCGGCCGGCCAGTCACGCGCCCGGCGGGACTTCGCAGCCGCCGCCGTGATGGCGCAGCTCCAGGGGAACTACGAGCGCCTGTTCGCGCTAAGAAGGCGGTGACAACTCACCCCCGAAATGCGTCTTGTCTCACAGTGCGAGCCCGCCGATACCAATAAGTGATTCATGGACTTGCCGAACCCGGCGGTCTGCAAATACATATCGAAGGTTAGGCGTCGCTCGAGGACGTCATCTGTTTCCCGCTCATCCAGGACTGGGACCATGGCACTGCACCTGACATCCGGCAAAACGAGCGAGTCGACCACGCGAGGACGCGTGCCGACCGTGCGCCCTTCCGGCAGCGCAGAGAGGCGTCCCGGCCATCTGGCCAGCCCCTTCATACTTTCGGCGCTCATCGCACTCGGCGCCTGCAGCCCGGCCGAGGACTGCGCGGCCACGTCGTCCTGCCAGGTGCAGGTCGTGTCCACGGTCACTCAGGTCGTCGTCACGAACGCGCTGGACACCATCAACGTCGGCGCCACCGTGCTCAAGTCGGCATCGCCGCGTGCTGCCAATGGCGCCGTGGTCACCGGACAGGCGCTGCTCGTCCGCTGGTCCTCGGGCGCGCCCGCCGTGGCCCGCGTCGACTCCATCACCGGTCTCGTCACGGGTCTCTCCGTCGGCTTCGCCACCATCACGGGCCGTGCCGCCAACGGCGTCACC